>JBJTFT010000081.1:0-4702 GCA_046093525.1 Sphingomonadales bacterium
GTGCTGTTGTAGATGAGAAAAAGGCCACCTACCATTAAGATGATCGCTTTGCCACTGAACGACATCTCTTGAAACCGAAACAGTTCTTTGTCGAGATTAAAGATCCAGGCAATAAAGGCCAGCAAGACCAGTCGCATGATCATAGCCAGTGAAAGCCCCCAGTAGCGTAACTTGTTACGTTGCACTTCCGGGAGCTTATCGGCCAGTATAGAAATAAAGATGATGTTGTCTATTCCTAAGATAACCTCTAGGGCAATCAGCGATAAGAGCGGAACAAGTGCGTCGATCATAGCCGAAATTAGTTTCGGCAAAAGTACAGCCAAATTCTAGGATATTACACCCACTCCGCAGGTAAGATTCAGCGTTGACATTTGTTGTCTTCTGATCTCTTGCCCACCACTGCTTACGTCAATTTTAAACCGGGGGTTGATGTACCTGAAATCTAGATTACTCGCAAAAAAAGTATGCTCACCCAGATCAACTCTCAGGCCTACTCCGGTCTGAAAAAGAGCAGCGGTTACCCAGTCTTCGTCGGCTAACAAGAACCCATTCGTTCTTATGTCGGGTGAATTAGCCGACGTAATGCCCCCTTAAGTTTTAGGTCTGCATTTACCTTGTTACTTACTGCATACGAAAATGCCGGGCCTTGTTGATACTTAAAAACGGTCCAGGTTCATGACCTTGTTCCAAGCGGCCACAAAATCATCTACGAATTTCTTTTCACCGTCTTCGCAAGCATATACTTCGCATAGGGCACGCAGTTCCGAGTTGGAGCCAAAGATCAGATCGACTCGGCTGGCTGTCCATTGTAAGGAACCTGTACGTCTGTCCATTCCTTCGAAGATATTTTCGTCTTGACTCGATTTTTTCCAAGTCGTATTGATGTCGAGTAGCGTAACGAAAAAGTCGTTCGTAAGTTGCTGAGGTCTTTTGGTCAGTACACCCCAATTCGATCCATTGTAGGTGGCTCCCAAAACGCGCATCCCCCCTACCAAAACGGTCATTTCCGGCGCGGTCAATGTAAGTAATTGTGCTTTGTCGATGAGTAGTTCTTCTGCTGCGGCTTGCTGTCCTCTCTTTTTGTAATTTCTGAATCCATCCGCCATAGGTTCCAGTACGGCAAAGGAGGATACATCGGTTTGTGCTTCGGAGGCGTCGGCGCGTCCGGGCGTAAAAGGTACGGTTACATTGTGACCGGCTGCCAGTGCTGCTTTTTCGATGGCCGCACATCCCCCCAACACTATCAGATCCGCTACGGATAATTTTTTGTTGCCCTTTTGTTTGGCATTGAATGATTGTTGTATGGTCTCGATGGCAGACAACACCTGGCATAGTTGCGCCGGATTATTTACCTCCCAGTATTTTTGGGGAGCTAGTCGCACGCGCGCTCCATTGGCGCCACCTCTTTTGTCTGATCCTCTGAACGTGGAGGCCGAAGCCCAGGCAGTGCTAACCAATGCTGAAATGCTCAGTCCGCCGTCGATCAATTCTTTTTTGAGATCGTTTATATCACTGGCGTTGATCAGTTCGTGATCAGCCTTCGGAATAGGATCTTGCCAAATGAGCTCCTCTTGTGGTACTTCAGCACCCAGATATCTGCCACGAGGCCCCATATCTCGATGCGTTAACTTAAACCAGGCTCTTGCAAAGGCATCCGCAAATTGATCGGGGTTTTCATAAAATCTCTTCGAGATCGGGCCATAAATGGGATCGTAGCGCAAGGCCAGGTCTGTCGTCAACATCATCGGTGCATGCTTTTTTGAGGTATCGTGTGCATCGGGCACGGTACCTTCTCCGGCATTACCCTTGGGCTTCCATTGATGGGCCCCTGCCGGGCTTTTGGTCAATTCCCATTCAAAGCCGAACAGGTTTTCGAAGTAGTTATTACTCCATTGAATGGGAGTAGTGGTCCAAGCTCCTTCGAGGCCGCTGGTGATTGTATCGACCCCATGTCCGGTACCAAAATTATTTTTCCAACCCGTGGCCTGCTCCTCGATGCTGGCAGCAGCGGGTTCGGGCCCTACATACTTAGAAGGATCGGCTGCTCCGTGCGTCTTTCCAAACGTATGTCCACCGGCAATCAACGCAACGGTCTCTTCGTCGTTCATGGCCATTCTGCCGAACGTCTCGCGAATGTCTCGCGCAGAAGCGATCGGATCGGGATTGCCATTGGGGCCTTCGGGGTTTACATAGATCAATCCCATTTGTACGGCTCCCAGCGGATTTTCCAACTCGCGGTCGCCTGTATAGCGTTTATCACCCAGCCATTCTTTTTCGGATCCCCAATAGATATCCTCTTCGGGTTCCCACACATCTTCTCTTCCGCCGGCAAATCCAAATGTCTTAAAGCCCATCGATTCGAGCGCACAGTTGCCCGTCAAGATCATCAGATCGGCCCATGATAATTTCTTGCCATATTTCTTTTTAACAGGCCACAATAACATACGTGCTTTATCGAGGTTGGCATTATCGGGCCAACTATTCAGCGGTGCAAAACGCAGTGTGCCCGCCCCCGCACCGCCACGACCATCTCCGATGCGGTAAGTTCCCGCACTATGCCAGGCCATTCTGATAAAGAAAGGGCCATAGTGACCATAGTCGGCCGGCCACCATTCTTGCGAGTCCGTCATCACCTTCATAATATCATTTTTGACAGCTGACAGGTCAAGCGATAAAAATTCTTTGGCGTAATTGAAATCGGCTCCCATGGGGTTAGAAGCAGCCGTGTGTTGACGAAGAATATTCAATTTAAGCTGGTGCGGCCACCAATCGCGGTTTGATGTTCCGCTGCCGGCCCCTTTCTTAAGGGCACCTCCTGAAAAGGGGCATTTACTTTCGCTGTTTACGTTGTATGAGGTCTTGCTGTGCGGTGTATTATTTTCCATTGTCTTTAGATTGTTCGGGATGCAAATTTACGGGGGCTTTTTTTCAAAAAAACGAATGTGATTAAGAGCACCGCGCTAGCGGTGATTTGTTTTGGGATTACTTCGTGCTCCCCTTCGCATTTGCTGTACCCAAAGCCTTCGCGCCGCTAAAGCGGTGCCCGGCTTTTTTTACGCTCAGCCGCTCCGCTAAGCAAGCTTAGCTCGCGTCTTCGCATAAAAAAAGCCCTGCATCTTCGCTGCAAGGCTTTGTAGCCCGTACGGGATTCGAACCCGTATCACCACCGTGAAAGGGTGGTGTCCTAGCCCTTAGACGAACGGGCCGTTTTAGGGACGGCAAAGATAGGGCGGGGCTGCTTTTCGGCAAAATGTTTTTAAGGGCCGCACGCAAGCCGTTAAAGGTGCATTAGTAGAAACGCTCAGCATAAATTTGACCGCATTACAGTACTTTTGTTCCTCAAAATTTTTTCCATGAGTACTATCAAAGTTGCCATCAATGGGTTTGGCCGTATTGGACGGCTGGTGTATCGTCAGATCTATAACTTACAGGGAATAGATGTGGTCGCCATCAACGACCTGACCAGCCCTGCCGTATTAGCTCATTTGCTCAAATACGATAGTGCACAAGGTAGATTCAATGCCGATGTTAAGGCCACTGATGATGCGATCGTTGTAAATGGGGATGTACTCAAGATCTACGCGCAAAAGGATCCCGCCCAAATTCCCTGGGGGCAGCACGAGGTAGATGTGGTGCTGGAGTGTACCGGTTTCTTTACCGATAAGGACAAGGCCGAGGCTCATATACGCGCGGGCGCTAAAAGAGTAGTGATCTCTGCTCCTGCTACGGGCGATCTAAAAACGGTTGTCTACAACGTGAATCATCATATTTTGGATGGATCGGAGTCGATCATCTCTTGTGCGTCTTGTACCACCAACTGTCTGGCTCCTATGGCCAAAGTGCTCGATGAGCAATACGGTATCATCACCGGTATCATGACCACCATCCATGCCTATACCAACGACCAAAATACGCTCGATGCGCCGCATCCTAAAGGCGATCTTCGTCGTGCCCGCGCGGCGGCCGCTAACATTGTACCCAACAGCACCGGTGCCGCCAAAGCGATCGGGTTGGTATTACCTCAATTAAAGGGCAAACTCGACGGGGGCGCCCAGCGTGTGCCAACTATTACGGGTTCGTTGACAGAGCTGGTCTCGGTATTACAAAAAAAGACCAGTGTAGAAGAGATCAATGCTGCCATGAAGGCCGCTTCGAATGAGTCTTTCGGTTACACCGAAGATGAGTTGGTAAGCACCGACATTATCGGAATAAACTATGGTTCGTTGTTCGATGCTACGCAAACCAAAGTAATGACGGTTGGTGAACAGCAACTGGTTAAAACGGTAAGCTGGTACGATAACGAAATGAGCTATGTAAGCCAGTTGGTGCGCACGGTCAGTTACTTCGCTAAACTTATCAAGTAAAACCTCATGATCTCTTTTGATTCTTTTTCTTTTAAGGGTCAAAAGGCCCTGGTACGTGTCGATTTCAATGTGCCGCTCAATAAAGATTTGCAGATAACGGACGATACGCGTATGCGTGCGGCATTGCCCACGATCAACAGCATTTTACAACAGGGAGGGTCGGTTATTTTAATGAGTCACTTGGGCCGACCCAAAGACGGGCCCACCGATAAATACTCTTTGCGACATCTGTTACAGCATCTCATCAATTTATTACCCTGCACACCTGTTTATTTTGCCGATGATTGCATAGGAGCGCAGGCTATCGATCTGGCGGCCTCGTTGAAGCCAGGCGACGT
>JBJTFT010000082.1:0-2882 GCA_046093525.1 Sphingomonadales bacterium
CTCACGGGCTCCATCGGCCACAGACTTGACACGTCCGTGATAGAGATAGCCCCCGCGATCGAACGTAACATTGGCAATGTTGAGTTCACCGGCCTTGCGCGCAATGGCAGCGCCCACCAGCTTGCTCTTTTCGATCTTGGATCCTTTTTGCGCGGCAATATCCTTGTCGCGAGAAGAAGCCGAAGCGAGTGTCTGACCACTAACATCGTCGATCAGCTGCGCGTAGATGTCAGCGTTGCTGCGAAAGATACAGAGACGAGGCTTGGCTGCCGTGCCACTGATCTTGCGACGAATACGGTAACGTATGTTCTGTCTGCGCTGCGTTTTGAATTGGGGTGTCATCGATATAAAAATTTAAGTTGGCTGTTAATGGGATTATTTACCTGCTGCTTTACCGGCTTTCTTACGAACCACTTCGCCCACATAACGCACCCCTTTACCCTTGTAAGGCTCGGGCTTACGCAAGCTGCGCAGTTTGGCGGCCACCTGACCGATCAATTGCTTATCGATTCCCTCGAGCGTGATGATGGGGTTCTGCCCTTTTTCCTGAGCTGTAGCCACCTTGATCTCTTTGGGTACTTCGAAAATAATATTGTGAGAATAGCCCAGTGTCAGATCAAGTACGTTTCCGGCATTAGAGGCTTTGAAACCTACCCCGATCAACTCGAGCTTTCTTTCATAACCCTGGGTTACGCCTTTTACCAAATTGGCCACGATGGCACGATAAAGTCCGTGCAGGGCACGATGACGAATTTGGTCCGTAGGACGCACGAAGTTGATCTGACCGTCTTTTACGTCGACGGTGATATCGCGATCGATGGACTGCTTGAGTTCCCCTTTGGGGCCCTTGACGGCGATCACATTGTCTTTACCGACCGTGATGGTTACACCCGAAGGAACGGCTACCGCTTTTTTACCTATACGAGACATAGTCAATTATTTTTTTAGTAGATGTGACAAAGTACCTCTCCTCCGACATTTTGCGCTTTGGCATCCTTGTCGGTCATCACTCCCTTTGAGGTAGAAAGGATGGCGACGCCCAAACCGGATTTTACTCTACGAAAATCAGCAGGCTTCGCATACTGACGAAGACCGGGACGGCTGATGCGCTCCATGCGCTGAATGGCAGGCTGCTTGGTGTCGGGATCGTACTTTAAGGCGATCTTGATGACACCTTGCTTCGCATCATCCTCAAATTTGTACTTAAGGATGTACCCCTGATTGTAGAGGATCTCCGTCATACGCTTTTTAAGATTAGAGGCAGGAATATCCACCACACGGTGACCAGCCATCTGGGCGTTACGGATTCTTGTTAAAAAGTCTGCTATAGGATCTGTTACCATAATTCGTTTTTTAAAGGATTACCAGCTTGCTTTTTTGAGCCCGGGGATCTTTCCATTCAGTGCCATGTCGCGCAGCGCCACACGAGAGATGCCGAAGAAACGGACATACCCTTTAGGACGACCGGAGAGTTGGCAACGATTTTTGAGACGCACCTTAGAGCCATTGCGAGGCATCTCATCGAGTGCTTTCCAATCGCCTGCTTTCTTCAGCGCTTCGCGCTTGGCGGCGTAATGGTCTACCATCTCCTCACGTTTGCGCTGTCTGGCTTTTACGGATGTTTTTGCCATGTTGTTGTACTATTTAATTAGTTGATTTAGCGTTTTTGAAAGGCATTCCCATTTCCTTCAGCAACTCATAGGCCTCCTGATCGGTATTGGCCGTAGTCACGAAAGTGATGTCCATACCGGTGATCTTGTTCACCTTGTCGATGTCGATCTCAGGGAAAATGATCTGCTCGGTCACACCCAGCGTGTAGTTGCCGCGTCCGTCGAACGACTTGTCGTTGACTCCCTTGAAGTCACGCACACGGGGAAGAGCCACAGCGATCAAACGATCGAGAAACTCATACATTCTGTTTCCGCGCAGGGTAACCTTGGCACCGATGGGCATGTTCTTACGCAGCTTAAAGTTCGAGATATCCTTCTTGGACATCGTAGGCACGGCCTTTTGACCGGCGATCGTTGTCAACTCGTCGATGGCGATATCGATCATCTTCTTATCGGATACCGCACCATTTACACCACGGTTAATACAGATCTTCTCCAGACGAGGGGCCTGCATAACGGTCTCGTAGTTGAACTTCTTGACCAAGGCAGGTACCACTTCTTGCTTGTACTTGGAAGCCAGTCTTGGGGTATACGTTGTAGTACTCATATCTTTTCTCCTGATTTTTTAGAAATTCTGAGCGTTTTGCCATTCTCTCTTTCGCGCTTTACACGAGTGGGAGCTTTGGCCTTGGCATCCCATAACATCACATTACTGATGCTGATGGGGGCTTCTTTCTTAACGATGCCGCCCTTGGTATTTTGGGCCGTGGGCTTGGAATGCTTGGTGATGATGTTAACGCCCTCTACGATCACCTTTCCTTTTTCGACCAGCACTTCGCGTACCGTGCGGGGCTTGGCCAGGTCTTTGTCGTCGCCGGCGATCACCACAACGGTGTCTCCCTTGCGGATGTTGAACTTGGCTTTGAATCTTGCTTTCATAATGTATTCGTTATAGGTTGTAACCCGTTGACAATTTTAGAGAACCTCAGGGGCCAGTGAAATAATTTTCATGTATCCTTTGTCGCGCAGTTCACGGGCAACGGGTCCGAAGATCCGCGTACCGCGAGGCTCGTCTGACTGGTTCAAGATAACCACGGCATTATCGTCAAAACGGATGTAAGAACCATCCTTGCGACGCAGCTTGTTGGTCGTGCGAACGATGACGGCCTTGGCCACTGTTCCTTTTTTGATACCGCCGGCAGGTAATGCATCCTTTACGGTTACGACGATCTTATCTCCGATCCGGGCATAACGCTGTCCGCTGTTACCGAG
>JBJTFT010000083.1:0-4962 GCA_046093525.1 Sphingomonadales bacterium
AATTATGTCTGTTGCGTTGGGTGGGGTTATACACAAATTGGCCTAAAATTCTCTTTTAAGCGCTGTTACAGGCCCATGCGAGACCAGGGTCTAGCCATGCTGAAAATATGTGCTATTTTGGTCCTTGTGAGTAACATAACTACCGTCTCTGCTCGCCAAATTTTTACCGGAGAAAAATGGATAGCTGATTCATCTTTGGTTGTACGTGAGGATCGTATCGAATCGATAGAGCCATTAGCCGGAGCTCCTCAACACGACTTGTTGGTCCCTTCTTTTATCGATCTGCAGATCTATGGGGCTTATGGAAAGCTATTCTCTGTATTTCCCGAACCAAAAAGTTTAGCGTTATTGTATGATTATTGTCTGCAAGGAGGGGCTTCCTATTTTTTGCCCACGGTCGCAACCAATACGCCACAGGTGTTCAGCTCCGCCATTCGCGCCGTGCGTTCCTACTGGGAGCAAGGTGGACAAGGCTGTTTGGGGCTTCACTTAGAGGGGCCCTGGCTGAATCCTCTCAAAAGAGGGGCGCATATGTCTTCGCTGCTACGCACCCCCTCTAAGGCCGAAGTGATCGATCTGCTGCAAGCAGCAGAGGGTGTCGTCAAGCTCATTACATTGGCGCCCGAGGTTTGTGATCCTGAATTGATCCGGATCATCTGTGATCACGGCATCAAGGTCTCCGCCGGACACAGCAATGCAACCTTTGAGCAAGCCACAAGCGCATTTAAAAATGGAGTAACCTTGGCGACTCATTTATACAACGCCATGTCTTCGTTACAACACCGCGCTCCCGGAATGGTGGGAGCGGTATTTTGTGCAGACAATACCATGGCACGTATCATTCCCGATGGTCATCATGTAGACTGGCCTGCCCTGCGCATTGCAAAAAGGCAACTGGGCGATCGGCTCTTTGCAATTACCGATGCCGTTACGCAGGCAGCGGAGGGGCCTTATTTGCACCAACTGGTCGATGACCGCTACGAGGCGGACGGTGTATTGAGTGGTTCTTCGCTCACAATGCTCAAGGCGCTTAATAACCTGGTGCATTTTGGAGCGATCGAACCCGAGGAGGCACTTCGTATGTGCAGCCTCTATCCGGCCAGGGCAATAGGATTGGACAACAAGTTAGGAAGACTGGCGCCCGGATATGAAGCGCGGTGGACCGCCCTTCGACTACAGGATCGACACTACACAGTAACTTCATGGTAAGACCCACTAATCGTTTGACCAGATGACCCCAGAACGCACGCAAAAATTGACCGAAGTTTTGCAAAGACGCCAAGTAGATATTACACTTGTGTTGGAAAATGTATTTGATCCGCATAATATATCGGCTGTTATGCGTACCTGCGATGCCGTAGGTATTCAAGAGATCCACATTCTGAATACAAAAATTCCCCGCCATAAAAAATGGGGCGCCCGCAGCTCGTCTAGTGCCGCCAAGTGGCTCACCATTCATCAATTTGAGGATACTGCCAGCTGCTTTGCCAAACTAAGAAAAGATTACGGTCGTATACTCACTACTCATCTATCATCCGATGCTGTTTCGTTGCATGCGCTCGATCTTACGGTTCCGGTTGCCTTGGTGTTCGGCAACGAGCATAGCGGTGTCAGCGAAGAGATCAGAGCATTGGCCGACGGTAATTTTTTAATTCCGCAAGTTGGCATTATTCAGTCTCTCAATATTAGCGTGGCCTGTGCTGTAACGGTGTACGAGGCATACCGACAAAAATCATTGGCGGGGCACTACCAACGAACCGATCTGGCACATCCTGTAAAGCGACAAGTGCAGCAGGATTGGGGGTTGTCTTTGTAAACGATGCCCACAGGAACAGATGGCTCCTACGTTCTCGCTCACTCATCGAGGGCGATCGCTTGTTTTTCTCTGGCTTGGGAGTGAAGCGAGTGAATACTTACATTCAGCTCAAACCCTATCAAAAGGATCAACGAGTTAATAAAGATCAGGATCATGATGATCAGTACGGTTCCGATAGAGCCGTAGAGTTGATTGTAATGCGCAAACCGAGAGACCCACCAAGATAGCGCCAAGGTCATTAGCAGCATCAGAAAGGTGGCTAGCACAGAGCCGGGATTGATAAGCCTCCATTTTTTTTGCACGGAGGGAGCATGGCGATATATGAATGAGATACAGAAGAAAAATAATAATACGATCACGAACCAGCGCAGGCTCATGATGAGCGCAATGAGCTGCGAATCTTCTATCCCTAACCATTGTAAGACCACATCTCGGGCGATCAACGTGGCCAACGAGGCAAAGACGATCAGATATAGAATAGCCGTGATCTTTAGCGCCACGATGCGGCGATGCCAGCCTTTTCGTTTGGTAAAGCCTACGTAATTCTTGTCGAATGACCGCATGATGCCCATCATGGCGTTCGAAGAAAAGTACAGCGATAAAAAGAAACCCAGCGATAGCAAACCGTTGCGAGGATTATTGATAAAGTCCTGCAAAAATCCGATCAGTACCGCATTGTCTTTTTCGCCGGGAATCACATCTCTGATCAGTCCATAGAGCTCTCCTTGAAAAGCCTGGGTGATCGGTAAATAGGGGATGAGCGTAAATAGAAAGATGATAGCAGGAGGAATGGCCATCACAAAGTTAAAGGCGATCGAAGAGGCTCGCTCTGTCATGCCGATCGTCTGCACTTGCTTAATAAAAAAGAGCACAACATCGTAAAGAGCGACACCTCCGAAGCCGGGCAGCGAGGTAGATTTACTTTTTGTAAGGGCCCAGCCCACAATAGGGAGTCTTTCAATATAGTTGAGTAGCGTTTGTTTCATGTAGGATCAACGAGGTCAGGGATTTTTCGATCTTCTTATTTGCTCTTGATGAAATCGCTTTACATACTGCTGGTGTTCGGCATAACTGCTGCTAAAAAGGGTAGTGCCATCAAAGGCGTAGCTGGCTACAAAGAAAAGGTAATTGGTTTCGGGGGCATCCAGCACCGCCTCAATGGCGTTGATAGAAGGCGTGCATATCGGGCCGGGGGGTAACCCTTTGTTCAAATAGGTATTGTACGGAGAGACGAGCGCTAAGTGGCCATAGAAAATCCTGTTCAAACTAAAGTTGCGGGTAACATACTTGACGGTCGGGTCCGCTTGTAATTTCATTCCAATGCGCAGCCGATTCAAATAGGTGCTGGCTATTTTAAAGCGATCGTCGGTGCGGTTGGTCTCTTCTTCTACAATCGAGGCCAATATGGATACTTGCAGTGGAGTAAGCCCTTTGGCCGATGCCTTCTTTAGTCGGGTGCTATCCCAAAACTGCAGGTAGCGGGTATGCATGCGGTGCAGCATTTGCCCGGGTGTTTCGGCCCAACCGATCGAATACGTGTACGGCATAACGATCGATAGCACGGTGTTGCTATCTACGCCAAAGCGTTGCAGGGAGTCATTGTTCGATAAAAAGGCCAACAGCGATGCGGAATCAATTTGCGTGTCGGTTCTGTTGCCGATCTTTCCGGCCAGCCCATGGAGGGTCCTCTCTTTAACGATGCTTAATTTAACATACGACTGTTGCCCGTTTCGGAACATTCTGACCAACTGAATAACACTCATGCCGGGTCTGAGTTGATAGCGTCCGGCCTTGATCTTTTCGAGTTTCAATTGGCCGCTTACCAGTAAGAACCAATAGTCGGACGACAATACGTTCTCTGATCTTAATTGTTGGGCGACCGTTTCTGCCGTTCCTTGGGTAGATACGTAAAAATATTTTTTTTCGAACAGCGAAACAGCTGGCCCCCATAAACTATACAGTATCCATCCCAGTGTTAGTAACAGAAGCAGTGCTACCCATGCTATTATTCGAGACCCTTTCATTCAATATTCAAGATAATAAAAAACCCCGCGGTTTTGCGGGGTTTTCAAAACGTTTTACAGGGTTGATGGTAAGCTATTACTTACCGGGTTGTGCAGGTGCTACGGGCGCGGGTGCAGGCAGTGTTGCAGCAGGGGCCGCTACCGGTACGGTCGTAGGTCCTGTTGCTGGTGTTTGCACGGGAACGGGGGCGTTGGTCGCATCGATAGAGCGATCAGGTCCATTGCTGGTGGCGTTCTTTGGTATAAAAAGGATGGACAAGAGGCAAAGAATGGCAACCACGCTGCCAAAGATCCAGGTTCCCTTTTCGAGCACATCGGTAGTTTGCTTAACGCCCATAAACTGGGTGCTAAAGCCGGCAATGTTACCGGAAAGACCGCCTCCCTTGGGATTTTGTATCAGTACAAAAAAGCCCAACGCAATGGCGGCCACAACGATCAGAATAACGAATAAGATGGTCATATACGAAACGATTTACTTAATTTAATCCGCTGATTTTCGACGCAAAATAAGCGCTTTTGGAGGGCTCCAGCAAACTTAATTTCTGGTAGACCTCTTTGGCCTTGGCCATGTTGCCCTGTTTGATCCATACTTCGGCCATGGCCTCTGTTACGACTTCTTCGCTGGTTAGCGATTGGCCGGCGATCTGTTCTACCTTTCGCTCCTCTTTGGGGTCTACCGATTTTCCGAGTTCGGTGAGTGGAAGACGCTTCATTATCTTTAGCCAATCAGTAAAACTTTTGAGTTGCTGACCAAATTTATCGGCGGGTGCCTCTTCGGGTTTGTATTGTATGCCCTGCGAGGCAAAGTAGTCTACCGTATAGTAGGGCTCGAACAGTAATTCGCTTTGGTCGGCTTTCTTGTCTTCGGCCTGCGGAGGGCTCATCAAAAGCGTTGTCCACTCCGCATCGGAAAAATAAGAGCAGGATTGTTGCCACTCGGTCTTCCAGGTTGGATCTTTTTCTTCTTGCAGCTTTTTGATGAGCAGCAGGCGGGCAGCTGCCAGCCAGGGATAATTGAGGACTAGTTTTTTTAGCTCTTGCAAACTCGCATCGGCAAGGCGGGGCTTGCTCACCAGGGTTTGTGTTAACAGATTGATGCGGTTATTCATACAAGTAGTTACC
>JBJTFT010000084.1:0-4457 GCA_046093525.1 Sphingomonadales bacterium
AAAAATGGGCAAATACATGTCCGACCCATCGGTATTGGTCTGCTTGAGATTTCCGTTTCCACTCCGAAATAAGATAGCGATCTGACGGATGGTTTCGCCGGCGGGTACTCCGTAATAGGCCCTGATATTGGCAATGTCGTATCGCCATTTATTGTTGCCGAGCGAAGTGGCCTGTAAGCCGGGCACCAGCTGCCCCCAGGGATTCTGCGACCCAAATTTTACATAGCGCCAGTCGGTGGCACTGGTACTCAAATTGGTGATGACGCCGGTGTGGACATATACATCGGAGGGATTGGAGTAATTGTTGAGACCGCCATTACCCTTGGTGGCATCGACGATGATCGAAACATTATCGTTATCACGAGGAAAAAGGGGGGTGCCGGACAGTAACTGGGCGTAAGAGGGCAGCACCAACCAAGCAAGCAAGCTAAGCAGCAGCAGGGTCTTTTTCATATGGCAGCATTATAGGTCGGGACTAAAAATACAAATATGTACTTGAAACACATTAACCGATCCTGATTTTTTTTTGGTTCGTTCTGTTCGACACACGTCAACCGACGCTCCGGCTTACCTTTATACCCCAATTGGCAGCATGTATAATAAAAAGGATACCCTTTACTGGCAAAACCTGACCCAAGCGCTTCTGCAAGCGCAACAGGGGGTGGGTGTAGACGTAAAAGAGATCGATGCGCTACGCGGGGTACTGCGCTTTCATGAGTATCGGTATTACGTATTGAACGATCCGCTGCTTTCGGACTTTGAGTACGACCAACTGTTCAAGTCGCTCGAAAAAATAGAGCAACAGCATCCAGGGCTGGTGACCCCCGACTCTCCTACCCAACGAGTGGCTAAAGATCTGACCCGTGATTTTCCGACCGTACAACACCTGGTTCCGATGTTGTCGCTGGATAATTCGTACAATGCCGAGGACCTGCACGATTTTGATCGCCGGGCCAAAGAATTGACCGGGCTTTCTGCTGTTACCTATTGTGTTGAGCCAAAATTTGATGGCAGCAGCATTTCGTTGATCTATAAAAATGACCTCTTTGTGCGTGCTGCCACTCGGGGGGATGGGTTACAAGGAGATGAGGTGACGACCAATGTCAAACAAATTCGTACGGTTCCCTTGTCGGCTGCTTTTGCCGAACAAGGAATCGAAGAGATCGAGATTCGAGGAGAGGTCCTGATCAACAAAGAAAATTTTAACCAGTTCAATGAGCATTTGCAACAACAAGGTCTCGCCCCACTGGCCAACCCCCGCAATGCGGCTGCCGGCACATTGCGCTTAAAGGACCCTACCGAAGCAGCCAAACGAAAACTAGAAATATTCGTCTATCATATTAGCTATACCGCTGCAACACCGGAGGGTTCGTTGCCCCCCACCTTACAAACGCATGCAGGCTCGCTGGAGTTACTCTGGGAACTGGGATTTAGAAGTCCTCATCTCGAAAAGAAAGTATGCAAGACCATAGATGAGGTCATTACCTGCTGTGAACGATACGAATCGATGCGTGATGACCTACCCTATGAGATCGACGGCATGGTGATCAAGGTCAATGACACCGGCTTGCAAGAAAAAATGGGAATGACCTCGCACCATCCGCGTTGGGCCGTGGCCTATAAGTTCAAAGCAAGACAGGCCACCACCCAACTCACCGGTGTGGAATTTCAGGTAGGAAGAACGGGAGCGGTTACTCCCGTAGCTAAATTGACCCCGGTGGCCGTGGGAGGGGTAATGGTATCGAGCATCTCCATGCATAACGAGGAATACATTGTAGACAAAGATCTTCGCATCGGCGATCAGGTGCTAATAGAGCGAGCAGGCGATGTAATTCCACAGATCGTAAAACCCCTGACCGATCTTAGAAAAGGAAAAGAAAAGAAGATCGTTTTTCCTACGGAATGTCCGATTTGCAAGAGTCATTTGTTTAAAGAAGAAAAGGAGGCCGTATGGCGATGCATCAATATTGAATGTCCGGCCCAGGTCGTGGAGCGCATCATTCATTTCGTGAGCAAAGACGCGATGGATATACGCGGACTTGGAGAAGCCAACATCAGAAAATTCTACGAACAGCGATTATTACGTGATATTCCAGGCATTTACACATTTGATTTTGCAGCGCTAGAGAATAAAGAAGGGTTTGGTAAAAAATCGATCGAGAATCTGCAAACCGCCATTACCGGTTCTAAAACGCAACCCTTGCACCGATTGATCTACGCATTGGGAATACGTTTTGTGGGAGAGACCACGGCTCGTACATTGGCGGCGGCGGTGGAGCATTTACTAGACTTCGAAAAATTCTCTACCGAGCAATTACTCGAGTTAGAAGATGTTGGGCCCAAGGTAGCAGGCAGCATCCATGACTTCTTTAGCAATAAAGAAAATATCGAGATGATCCGGACGCTGGAAAAACTGGGCCTTTCCCTCCACAACGAAAAGAAAGACACGACGACCAGCGGTAATTTAAATGGAAAAACATTCCTATTTACCGGAACGCTACCTACGCTAAAACGATCGGCCGCCGAAGAAATGGTCAGAAACGAAGGAGGGATTGTGCTGGGAGGAGTGAGCGCTAAACTAGATTACCTGGTTACCGGAGAAGATGCGGGATCTAAACTCGAAAAGGCCAAAAAGATCAACACCATTCGTATTATCTCCGAGGCGGAGTTTTTGAAACTTTTGCAATCGTAAGTTTTTAAAGATCGAAGGAGACCGCTACCTTTTTCTCCAAAATCAGTACACGATGCTTGGTGAAAGGTATTTTTCTGTAGTGGTTATCGTTTAATTACTACGCAATTTGTAATGGCCCGCTTGCAAGGGCTTCTTGAACGTATTAAGTTGTTAGTATGCGTTTGTATCTAACAGCGACAACCTTGCTCATGGCCCTGATGGTATTTGGGCAAAATCATCATGGCGTATTTATTACTGAATTTATGGCAGACCCCACGCCCACTATAGGATTACCCGCCTACGAGTGGATAGAGATACGCAACGGATCGGGGCAGCCCGTTCAATTACAAAATTGGAGAGTGGGAACCTCTACTGCTTTATCGGGGCCCCTTCCTTTCTACTGGCTGCCCTCGGATAGTTTGCTGGTGCTTTGTTCTACCTCAGCCTTTCCTTTTTTGTCTTCATTTGGAAAAACGCTTGCCATAACGAGCTTTCCGTCACTAGACAATGATGGCACCACCATTTGGCTGCGTCATCCATCGGGGAGTACCATACACGCGGTTTCTTACGATAAGAGTTGGTACAGCAACTCACTGAAAGCAGAAGGAGGCTGGTCACTCGAAATGGTAAACCCAACATGGCCCTGTGCAGATAAACGCAATTGGAAAAATAGTGTGCAGGCAAGAGGAGGCAGTCCCGGATCTGTCAACTCCGTTCTAGACCTGCAAACCGAACTACAATTACCCACCGCCCTGCATGCCTATGCGTCAGTACCGGACAGTTTACAGATTCAATTCTCTGCACCAATAGATAGCCTATGGTCTGTTCGCCCTACGTTGTATACATTGAATAATACGATCGAGGTAAGTACGGTAAGAACGATCGAACCGTTACATACGATGATAGCGTGCAAATTGAATCGCCCTTTATTGGCCGATAGCATCTACTCACTTACTATAACAGGAATCAACAGTTGTCATGCTCCCGATGTTGGTGGGTCCGCTACGCTACCTACTGGTTTGGCCGTTGCTTGTAAGCCGCAAGATGTAGTCATCAACGAAATTCTTTTTAATCCGCGCAGGGGAGGCAGTGATTTTGTAGAGCTCTTGAATACCAGTAAAAAGGTCATTGACCTATCATCCTTATATATAACCAATAGACAAACGAGTGGAGTGCTGAGCAACTTTGTTAGACTGAGTGCAACACCGCGCTTGCTTTTCCCAAATGAGCATGCTGCCTTTAGCAGCGAACCATCGCTAGTGATGCAGCAATACCTGGTCAGCTCTCCATCGCGATTTTTACAAACGGCCAGCTTTCCATCATTACCCGATGAAGAGGGACGATTGGTGCTACTCCACCAGCAAGGAGATATAATAGACGAACTGGCTTACAGCGACAATTGGCATTTTCCGTTGTTGCAAGACAAAGAAGGGGTTTCTCTCGAACGCATCGATCCAAAAGGAAAAACACAATGGGCCGCGAACTGGCACAGTGCTGCCCGTACCGAAGGGTTTGCTACGCCGGCCAGAAAAAATTCGCAGCAGTTAACCAATAGCGAATCAGAAAACGATTTCTCGGTACAGCCACGTTTGTTTTCGCCGAACCTCGATGGCCACGATGACATTTGCACCATTCGATATAAAACAGAACAGCCGGGCACGTTGGTGTCGATACAAATTTTAGATGCCGCCGGGCGCCTGGTTCGGGTATTAGCCGCCAGAACCTTACTCGGCAGAAGCGGACAATGGCATTGGGATGGGAGAGATCAGTATGGCCAATTGCTGGC
>JBJTFT010000085.1:0-4113 GCA_046093525.1 Sphingomonadales bacterium
TTAAGGTTGTATTTTATAGCATGAGTGATGGTTGTTGTGATAACACCGCTTTGAAGGTGGCAACGGTCTCATCCAGCGATTGGCCGCTTCGGCCTCCGGCCGCGTTGTAATGACCGCCCCCTTCAAAGTAGGACCTTGCAAAGGTATTGCAATCAAAGGCCCCTTTGCTTCGAAAACTCCACTTTCTTTCCTCATCCCTGTCTATGACCAGTGCCGCAAAACGTATGCCTTGAATCGATTGTGGATAATTGACCAATCCTTCGGTATCGCCCGTTCTGATATTGAATTGCACCAGATCGGATTTGGGGATGGCAATTAGGGCCGTGTTATACTCGTATAAGATCTCCATTCTGTGCAGGAGCACATGACCAATGAAGCGAAGCCGATTCTCTAAAAAATTGTCGTACAAGCCTTCGTGGATCTTACCATGATCCAGTCCTCTTCTTTTTAGGTCAGCCACCAGGGCATGTACTCCGGCGTGTGCAGAGGAGAACCGAAACGAGCCGGTATCTCCCACCACCCCCGCGTAAATGCACGTGGCTATGTCCTCGTCAATCAAGTCGGCATCACCGGCGCCTACTATAAAATCGTAGATCATCTCGCAGGTAGAACTCTTTGAGGTGTCGCTGGTGCCAAAATCGAACGAGCCCGTATCGGGTTCTTGGTGATGATCTATCAGCACTTTTGTGCACGCCAACGACCTAAGTTTTTCGGTCATCGATTTGGTGCGGTGAAAAATATTGAAGTCAAGACAAAAAAGAAGATCGGCCGCATCGAGCAACTGGTGCGCCTGGTTGGTGTGTTGCTCGTAATTGATAACCGCCGAGGTGCCCGGCATCCAGTTCACAAAACCGGCCCAATTGGTAGGCGATACGACCAAGGCTTCGTGCCCCTTCTTTTGAAGATAATGGGCCAATGCCAGCGAAGAACCCATGGCGTCCGCATCGGGTTTCTGATGCGTGGTTATGACCACTTTTTTGGGGGTCGTCAAGTGCGAATACAGGTCAGCTATGGGTTTCATACGAGTGAGAACGAAGGTATGAAATAAAGGTCGTAACTTCGCGGCGCAAAACCTATACACCCATGAGTAACAGAACCTTTACCATGATCAAGCCCGATGCATTCCGTAATGGACACAGCGGTGCTATTTTGGATCGCATCATAAAAGAGGGTTTCAAGATCAAGGCCCTTAAAATGGTCAAACTCTCCGAAGAAAAAGCTGGTGAGTTTTACGCCGTTCACAAGGAAAGACCTTTTTATGGTGAATTAGTTGCCTTTATGAGCAGTGGTCCCATTATTGCAGCGATACTGGAAAAAGACAATGCCGTAGAGAGTTTTCGTACACTCATCGGTGCTACCAATCCCGCTCAGGCAGCAGAGGGAACCATTCGTAAAATGTTTGCCACCTCTGTCGGAGAAAATGCCGTGCACGGTAGCGACAGTAACGAGAATGCTGCTATCGAGGGAGCCTTTTTCTTTGCAGGGCTAGAGCAGTTCTAACTAAAGAAGATTTTACGCCTACGTCGTAATGCCTGGTATGGGTAAAGGTTGTTGCAACCTGTACCCATCTTGGGACACAGGCTTCAATACCTTAGTTCCAGAGAGATACTCTTTCTGGCACCCTCTTTTATCGTAACAGCGGCTTTTGCGAATGAGGGCGGACCAAATAGTCCCATTACATTATTAGAGAATCCATATCCCTCTTTGGGAAGCCCCAGTGTTGAGGTGTTCATTTTACCGTCCTCGTTTTCATCGTGCAATATGGCCACGGCATACTGGCCTGCGGCTAGTGAAGTGACCTCGAAAAGTACACGTCCGTTCCGAAAAGGTAAACGGGCTTTGTAGAGGGCCATTGCCGCATTATCCGGATATCCCTGGGCATCTGTAAATACACTGCATAGAACGACCCCCTTGTTATTTCTGGCACCACTAACCTCTATCTGTAAGACTCCGGGTGTGGGTTGAGCATGGGCAGTCATGCGAGTGGATACGGCCATAAAAAAAGTGATCAGTAGCAGACTTCGCATAATTATTTCGCTACGATGGCTTCGTTACCGTAGAGCTGATCTTTGTACTTCAGGGATGGAGAAGAAAGAAAAGGGCCCAGGTTCAGCTGATCCCACTTCGCGTCAACAGCCTGTATGGTCGCTTCATTGGCCACGATGATATTGGGCCAGTCGCGTTGAAAGTTATCGAACTCCTTTGTCTTGCGGGTTCCGTCCAATCCCAGGCAGCCGGTAGCGTAGGCATCCTCGTAGCGATGCAGGTATTGATCGCGTTTGGGGTCCAGGTTATTGCAAAAGCGCCACAACGCCGTGGGCAGATCGTGCGGATCGACCGTATGCTCAACATAAAGGATCATCTTTATTCCTCTACATAGATCTAGCGAGGCAATGGAAGCATGTAGCGAGCGAATATGACCGGGTCTGTCTTTTTTTACGGCCACTATCAAACACGGGATCTGTTGCTCTATCAACGATGCGTTGACAGCTTGAATCGCTTCAAACTGCTGCTGTAATCCGGCAGCGAGCTCGGCCGCAGCGGGTAGTTCGACCGTTGCTAAACCACCCTCTTCGATCTCTTCCGGAAACTTGTTTGTTCCATCAATGCACATTTTTCCGCCAAAACCCATCTTACTACAACTGTGATCGAGCACATCCATGGGTCCGCTCGAAAAGACCACATCGGTAACGGGGTTCAGGTTCTTAAAAACATACCGAGCCAAAGCAGGATAATCCTGTATACGAACATGTTGATCGGCCAACACCAAGATCTTGTTGAACATCATCTGGCCGGCTCCCCACATGGCATTCATCACCTTTTGTCCTTGTCCGGCATATTCTTTATTGATCTTGGTGATGACCAAGTTGTGAAAGACTCCCTCGACAGGCATATCCATATCCAAGATCTCCGGCACCATGGTCATTTTAATAGGTGCTAAAAAGATTCGCTCAGTGGCCTTTCCTAACCAAGCGTCTTCTTGAGGCGGTATACCTACGATTGTAGCCGGATACACGGCATTTTTTCGGTGGGTGATGGCCGTGATATGAAAACGAGGATACCAATCCGGCAACGAGTAATATCCGGTATGGTCGCCAAAAGGACCTTCCCAGATGAGTTCATCGGCGGGATCTACATAACCCTCTATAATGAAATCGGCATCGGCAGGCACTTCGATCTCAGGCTGCGTAATGCATTTTACAAGTTCAACTTTCTTCTTACGCAAGAATCCTGCCAACATGTATTCATCTACATTTTCTGGCAGTGGAGCCGTGGCACTGTACGCATAAACCGGATCGCCACCCAGGGCTACGGCCAAGGGCATTTTTTTGCCCAGCTTCTTGTATTCGTTAAAATGCTTGGCACTGACCTTATGCTTATGCCAGTGCATGCCGGTAAGTGTAGGACTAAAGACTTGCATTCGATACATGCCTACGTTTCGGCTTTGCGTGTGCGGATCTTTCGTATGATAACGGGCAGTGTTATAAACGGGCCTCCGTCATTTGGCCAACACGTTATTACGGGTACTTTATTGATGTCAGGCGTGGTCATCACTACTTCCTGGCAAGCGCCCCTGCCCTTTTTTACCGCAGGCATCCAGCTGGCAAAGGCCCCGAGTTTAGGAAGCATTTTTAATTTATCGAGCATCGACTCCTTAGGAGCTGAGATCATCTTGAACAAGTCCTCTATTTCGCGGGCTGTCTCGTCGAGGTCAGATACCCCCAGGGCCATGCACATTCTGCGTTCACTTCCATAGGCGTTCATCAGAACAGGAAAATCGTACCCCGTATTCTCAAACAAAAGCGCTTTTCCTCCTCCACCCGATTTACTGATCCTATCTGTGATCTCTGCGATCTCGAGGTGTGGGTCGACATAGGTTTTTATCCTCACTAATTCTCCAGCCTTCTCGAGGGCTTCTATAAAAGCTTGTTGATCTTTCCAGGCCATAATTGATTTATTCAGCAATACAACAATAGCATTGATCAAAGGTTTACCTGCACGCCCAATCCGGGTCCCTCGGTCAACAACACTTTTCCATGGTCATAACTGAGGCCCGAAGCCAGGTCTTCCGCTAGCAAAAGAGGACCATCCAAATCGGCCATATCGACAAAA
>JBJTFT010000086.1:0-4338 GCA_046093525.1 Sphingomonadales bacterium
GTGTTGTTTGAATTCTTTTTGGGCCATACTCAGCAACGTGCCCTTCTCATCGAAGAGAAGACTACGACTGCTGGTGGTGCCTTGGTCGAGGGCAAGAATAAGGGGCATGCAAGGGCGTTAGGTTCCCTAAGATAAGGAATCAAAAGTCAAGCCCCATCGCAAAATAATAGATGGGTTTTCCTTTAAAGAATCCGTTCATCTGCCAGGCCGCATCGAGTTTTAAGAAGTAGCCCAGCAAGGTACTGCGAGCCCCGAATCCGTAGCCCCCGGCCAGCGGGCCAATACCACCGGCTTTGACTCGTAGGGTTACAGGCGCTGAGGTGTACGACACATAGGGTCTTTCTAAATTATCGTAAGCACCATTCCAGGCCGTACCCAGATCTACGAACTGCACGATCTGCAGATTGCGTAAGAACGCATTGTTGATGGGACGGTTAAAGAAGCTGCTAAAAATGGGAGCCCTTATTTCGCTGTTAATGACCAGCGCATTGTTGCCATTGGCCACATTTTGTTTGTAGCCGCGCAAATTGACCGCCAGCGATTCAAACGCATATTCGGCATCACGGTCCGGTACATTGGCAGGGTCAAAATAACGGTACGTGCCGTCTTGTTTTCTATTTTGGCCAAACATCAACCAATTATCGACGCCCCCCAGGTAGTAAATGAATTTTTGCGATCCCCACGAAAAATCGGCAGCGGCCCTAACGGCCCAGGTAATATTTCGGTAGATGGGTAAGAAGTGACGGGCATCGAATCCGACGTTCATGGTGTAGGGCATCGATTGGAACGTGTTCTTGGCATTGCTACCGATCTGCGCGTTGTAATCGAAATAGATCTTGTAGCGAAGTCCGTTCCAGATATTGAGCGCCGGAGAAATGGCAACGTCGTGGATCAACTCGATATGCACCAGTCCGTATTGCAGCAAATTGTCTTTTCCTTTCAGGGATTGATTGGGATAGACCGGGTTGGCCAATTTGATATAACGGTCGCCACGATAGGCAGCATTGATGCGAAGACTTCTGACCTTGTTAAAAGGATAACTGATGGTGGCCTGGTAAAGGTTGGAGTGCAATTTGGTATCAAAGAAAATAGAATCATTATAGAGCGGAGGGTTCTTGACCGTATTGCGATAATAGGTAAATCCGTAATCGATTCTTTTTTTAAGGTACTGTCCGGTAAAGATATATTCGTTGGCATCGAGATTGGGACTAATACGCAGCCCGCCCGCGAACTTGAGGTCTTCTAGTAGATCGGAAGTGCCCAAGCGTAAGATACCATTGAGCGGATTATTATTGCTGAGCTGAATAGGTCCGCGTCCACCTTGGTAAGGTTGAAAGCGAGTGACCAGTACGTTGTTATTAAATCCGCTGACCAGGTAATCGTTGAAAAACTTGGCAGGTCGATACTCGAAGATCTTGGAGCGCCCGCTCTTGCGAGTTGGAGTAACGGGAGAAGTGCCCGCGCCGGCTGTTACGGGAGCGCCGGGGGCTTCGTCCTCGAATCCGCTGCTAAACACATTGTTGGTCTTAGCAGGCTTTGGGGTCTCTACTACAGGAGCCGCAACGGGCGCTACGCGTCTGTTGCTCTTTTTTTCCTCCTCTATCAGTTTTCTAAAATATTCACTGGGCCGCGCCGTGATATTTCTTCTGCGCAGGGTGCTTTCATCAACTTTTAAACGATACAAAAGTTTGGCATCACCCAGGCGAACCACTTCGCTCACTTGCTGGTTATCGCCGGCCGTGCGAGTTTCGAGCAAGCTGCTCTGGTAATTGGTGAGCGGAAATACATAGGCAGAATCGAGGGTCACCGAAACGAATCCCACCGAATCGATATCTGTTTTGTCCCACTCTTTGAGTACGCTGTCTACATCACTGCGGGGTGGATTGCGTAGTACTTCGTCTCCGATGAATACCAGGGTATCGAGGCCGGCCCTTTCGGTGGTAAAGAAGCCCGCATAGCGGTTGCCGATACCGTTCTCGTCGCTGACGAACGTAAAATGACTGGTGTTGTACTGCGAAGGGTAGCGGGCATTGCCCCTTACCAAATTGGTGAGCTGAGAAATTTGACGGCTCTCTGATTTGTTCCAGTTATCGACTAAAAAAATATTGTAAGGTCGTTTGGGCATCGGCCCCTCTTCGCCGCGGGCCGTAGCATTGGGTCGGGCACTCGAAAAAAGAATGCCGGTCTTGTTGGGAAAGGCTACGAAAGAAGGGTCCAGGTCGTCGTAGATGTCGTTAGTGATCTGCTCGATCTGCTGCTTATCGATCTTGTACACGTAGATATCGGATTGCCCGCTTCTGACCGCACTCAAGATGAGCGTATTGTTATCGAGCATGTACTTCATGTCGGTTACCTGATCGAACTTATCCAAGACCTGTCGGTTGATCTTGATGCCACGGGTCATGTCGTAGACAAAAAAGTTGATCTCGCCTTTTTCGGAGTATAACACGGCCAGCCGAGTGCCTTTGCCATCCCAGGCCAACAGCGGATAATTGGGATTACGATCTTCTTCGCGCGAAAGCACCCCTTGCTTTAGCAGCACATTTCTTTTTATGAAGTTCTCCATCAGCACCAACTGTATGCGACCTTGCTTGTATTCGGTTACGGCATACGAGAAACTGCGGGGCACCGGATTGGCATTAAAATGATAGAAATCTTTTTTGCCGGCATACTCGCTAACGGCTAGCTGGCCGCGGGGTGCATTACGTCTTCCTTTGATGTCTTTAAAGTAAACGCTTTGCATGTCGTTCATGAAATCTTGCAGCAGCCCCTTGAATTTCTTTTTTGCCAGTTTATAAGCGGCACTATTGAGGTTGCGAAAGTTGCGGGCCAGATTCAAAAAGTAGGTGACCTTGTTTTTGCCGTATTTGTCGGCTATGTATTTCCAAAAGGCTTGTCCGGCCAGATTGGGTTTTTCGAAGGCGAATTGATAAAAATTTCGATAGCTGCCGGTCAGCATTACGGCTCTGAGTTCGTCGTCGAGCGCGGTATTCCAATTTTCGGCAGCGTAGAAGATATAGCCGTCTGTCAGCCATTTGGGAAGGTCGAGTAATGCCTGGTTCGCCGCATATTCTCCCAGGTCCTCTCCAAAAAGCAGGTTCTCGACCAGATTCCGGGCAATGCCTTGTCTGATCTGTAACCGAAGATGCTCCCGGTTGCCATCGTAATACACGATCATTTTGTTATTGACCAGCTTGGTCAATCCTCCGGTATTTTGCCAGTCGATCCCCATGCCGATATTGGACTGCTGCATCTCATCGTAATTGTTATAGACAACAATGTTCAGACGACGCTGTAATCCGAATTCAACAAATCGTTCTACCGACGGGAGTTCTGCTTCTGCGACCTGCGAGACAAACTCGCCCAACCCTAACCCGTCTTGGCTAAAGTAGCAGTTGAAGTTATCGCTCTGGTAATACTTCCACTTGAATGATTGATACTGCACCCGGTTCTTGCCGAACTGCACGGTATTGACTTGGGCATTCGTCAGTGAGGCGACACCCATAATCCCCAACATAAAGAACCACCTGACTTTGTTCATGACTATCTTTGTAAATAGGCATTAAAAATACGAAAACCCCGCTATGTTAACGCTGGAGTCCCACCTCTTTAACCCGGTTCATGAGAATACGTACCTGGTCTATAACGACAAAAAGGAGGCCCTCATTATCGATCCGGGTTGTTATTTTCCCGAAGAAAGGCAGCTACTAAAAGATCGCATTGAACAGCTTGGTCTCAGTCCCAAGCTGTTGGTCAATACCCATTGCCACCTGGACCATGTCTTTGGCAATCGATTTGTGCACGAGACCTGGGGGTTGGAATTGCATTTTCATGCCCTGGAGCAAAAGGTCTTCGACTTTGCCCCTATGGCCGGAACGGCGTGGAACCTGCCCTTTGATCAGTACGAGGGGCCGGTGCATCATATTAGCGAGAACGAACCGCTTCTGCTGGGCCAAGAGCGAATCGAGGTCTTACTGACCCCGGGTCATTCGCCCGGAAGTATCTCGCTTTATTATGCCGAGGGCAACTGGGTGATCGCGGGGGACGTTCTCTTTAGAGAAAGTGTGGGACGAACCGACCTGCCCGGCTCTGATTTCAATACCCTGGCCCAAAGTATTCGCACCCGTCTTTACACGTTGCCCGATGCTACCTACGTGCACTCCGGTCACGGTATGCCCACCACCATCGGTCACGAAAAAGAACATAATCCTTTTGTAAAGCCCTGAGTGAGGCATCTTGTTGCCACCGCTAGGGAACGGCCTGCTCGTCGCGCTCCCTGCCTGCCACAAGAACGATCTGTGGTTAACTGCCAATACAGGATCGTAACAGGTTATGCTT
>JBJTFT010000087.1:0-9810 GCA_046093525.1 Sphingomonadales bacterium
GTGTTAGCCAAGCGGGCATAGACGAGGCCGCCCGACTGGGTGTCACCTTGATCATCTCGGTAGATTGTGGTATCAAATCGGTCGAGCTGATCGACTATGCCCGCACCTGCGGGATAGATTTTATCATCTGCGATCACCACCTGCCCGATGAGCGCCTGCCCGCTGCCGTTGCCGTTTTGAACGCTAAGCAAAAAGACTGCCTCTATCCTTATAAGGAATTATGCGGATGCGGCGTGGCCTTTAAGTTGATGTGCGCATTGCAAGAACAATTACGATTGCCCGACGAGGCTGCCTATGCCTATCTGGACCTGCTGGCCACGGCCATTGCAGCCGATATTGTTCCCATGACAGGAGAGAACAGAATCCTGGCCTTTCATGGTCTTCAAAAAGCCAACAGCAACCCTAACTACGGGATCGCAGCACTGGCAGAGACCGGCAGCGTGCAGTTACCACTCACCATTCACCAGCTGGTCTTTATGATCGCCCCGCGGGTCAATGCAGCCGGCCGAATGGACGAAGGTGGAAAAGCCGTAGCGCTTTTTATCGCGGACTCTTTCGAAGAGGCCCTTGGATATGCCTCACTGCTGCAAAGCGACAACAGCGACAGAAGAGAGGCCGACAAGATGACTACGCAAGAGGCGTTGCAACTGATCGAAGAAAATCCAGCATGGGCCAACAGCAGATCTACCGTGGTATTTCAGCCGCATTGGCATAAAGGCGTGGTGGGCATTGTGGCCTCGCGGCTGATCGAGCATTACCATCGACCCACCATCGTGCTCACCCGATCCGGAGAGCAGGTAGCCGGAAGTGCAAGAAGTGTTCCCGGCTTTAATCTATACGAGGCCATTCACGCTTGCCGAGAGCACCTGATCGGATACGGCGGACATTTTGCAGCAGCAGGAATGACGCTACAACCCGAACAGGTAGATGCTTTTCGTGATAAATTCGAATCGGTGGTGGCCGCCACCATCTTACCCGATCAACTGGTTCCGGAGATCGTCATAGACCAAGAGATCGAATGGCAAGATGTTACGCCAACCTTCTATTCGATCTTGTCACAAATGGAACCCTTCGGTCCCGACAATCTTAGACCTGTTTTTTTACTGCGGGGATTGCTGGATACCGGCCAATCCAAGATCGTAAAAGAAGAACATATTCGCTTCTCGCTCAAAGAACAGGCATCACACAAGACGATTACCGGCATTGGCTTCGGTATGGCCGATCGATTTGGTATGCTCGGCAACAAACAGCCCATCGACGTGGTCTGCACACTAGACGAGAACAACTTCAACAACAAAAAAACGATACAGCTTAAGGTAATAGACATTCGCCCCGCTCAGTGAGCAGGGCGAATAAAGTCTGTTCGCTTTTGCGATCGTAACAGGTTACGCTCTATCAGTTCCAGGAGAGTTGCAAATTATCAATGGCCGTCGAAGGTCTGCTATTGCTTCCGGTAGTGGCCGATAAGGTTACAATACGGATCCATACTTTTTGAGAGAGATTATTGAGCGCGGTACCAAAACTTACGGTAACGGGCGTACTTGAAAATGTACCCAGATTCGTGGTAAGCGTGGCCGGATTGGTGGTCACTGCGGTAAATGAGGTGGGGTTATCTCCAACGCCATACTCTACCCGCCAGGTGGTGGTGCGACCACCCGGTGTTGCGTCGAGCGACTGCAGCAAAAAGCTCATTTGAAAATTTGACTTACCCGTCGTGTTGGCGAGCTCGAACAAATAGCTGGCCCCCGGATCATACCCGGTAGCACTGGTTTGACGTATACCAAGGGCTCGGTTGGTAGCGGCCGCTTGCGCAGTGGCATCACTGGTAGACGTCAGACTTCCTGCAGCGGCAAAGTTCTTTAGGCCTGCACTGGTTTGATTCCAGGCCGTTGCCGTATTGAGTCCCGTGGTGGGAAATACGGGCATATCCCCGGTACCGAGACTGGTAGCCGTAGCACCGATCTTAACGGTTATACCCTGTGGAAGTCCGGCTGCTATTCCATCGAAGTTTTGTGTGTAGGGCGATGTGGTCAGTGGCAGCCCGCCCGAAGCTGGCGGAGGGGCGCTTCCTCCCACTACATCGCTTAGATTACGAAAAGAGATCTGACGAACCGAGTTGAAAGGAGTCAAATAGCCGGTAAAGGAGGTAGCGGATGCAGGAAAAAGCGTGTTGGCAAAACTGGCGCCCGTAGCGGTAAAGGCAACCAAGCTGCCTGTCGCGTCATTCATGATTACGGATCCGCCCCAACGCCCGGCGCTACCACCACTCAGCGAGTTGATATTTACAATGCGTATGAGTGTAGACTCCCAGGTACGAAAGTTACTATTGATCTCGGTCATCGTGGCCGTGCGGGGAGTGATCGTTTTGCCGGTAGAGACCAACGTGGCAAATCCAACTGGAACGGTATTTAGCTGTAACAGCCCATTGAACTCACTGACCTCTTGTCCACTGACGTTGACATCGATGGAATCTCCCAAATTAAATGTGTGGGCAGCAGAGAAACGAATACAAATTCCGGGAAGGCCATTTCCCTGTTGCAAATAAATATTCTGATTGTTGAGGTTATTGGTGGTCCTGTCACTGATAACGACCCCGGTAATACGACGACCGACCGGCGCAAAAGCGGCGGTCCCGTTAAAGAGCGCGCGCAGCTCCCCAATGGACATCAACGTAGTGGGACCGGAACCACAACGTGCATTACCGAAACGCACATCCGATGTATCGCGGATCGTCAGTTGACGGGTGGTACCGAAATACGAGTAGACCCCGGTGATGATCCCATTGCCTTTCGGTACTCGGAGATCGGCAAAATTCGAATAATTACTGGTCCGAAGGGTGATTCGGTTAGTAGCGGGTGCCGAGCACCCTTGCACGATACGATTGCCGGAGGCCGAAGCATCCGCATAGTTTTTGGCAGTATCGGTGGCACTGAACTCCATATCCGCCAATTGAATCAGCGTGCTGATGTAGGGATCTTGTAACGTGGTCGTCAGTTGAGAGACGCTGACAATTTTTGGAACCAGTGGCTGGTTAAGCGGGCCCTTGATGATATGCTGATCAAAGAGATTATAGGCCAGTAAGGTGACACCTCCCTGTGCGATGTAAGCGGAGTCCACACCCCCTCCAAATTGAAGGGTACCCCCATATTGACCCAGATAAAGACCTTTTAATTTCACAAACAAACGACGACCTACCGGATACTGGGTATGCAGGTTGGTGCCCGCCAGTCGAAGCAAGATGCCTCCGGTCGTGTCTTGCAACGCGATCTGCTGGTAGTAATTACCGCTTTTGTCATCGCAAGAGACGATACCTTGTATGATGAGGTCTTCGGTAATGGCCACGGGTGCCCCCGTCGTATAACGAGTCTTGACTTCGCGAATGCTGATATTGGCCACCACACCGGGAGGTCCGTAAGGCTCGGGTTCCGTGTACGTTTTTTTACAACCGAAAAGAGCTCCTGCCAACAGCAAAAATCCGAACAGCTTTTTAAGACGAGCGATTACATTCATACTTTATATTTTTTCGAGAGGTCAAATTTTATTGAATATCCAGGGCGCTACGAATACCGATCTGGGTGGCATCTTGGGTAGCGGTTTTAAAGATCGACACATAACCCGTTACGGACCGGCCAGCCGTATTGACCGTAATAGCGGATGCGTTCCTGACGAACATGGTCAAACTACCCGAAGCGTCACTGATAGTATACGTGGTGCCTGTCGTGTTGGTGCTAGTCTGTCTGATGCTGGTCAGGTTACTGATCTTTACAAGCGAAGAGGCCCATGTATTGCGATTGGCCACTACCTCGGCACAGGTCGCATTTCTGGGCGTGATGTTGATGTTCAACGGCACGACCACGATCTTGTCTTGCGGCACTCGCATCAACTCGAGATCGCCATTGTAAAGCAACAGCTCTCCTACCCCTGCGGCATCGATCTCGAGAACGGAACCAAGCGCATAGGTGGGAGAACCTGCGACCGTATATAGATAAATTCCGGCCCCATTCTCTTCTTGCACCCTGAAATTTCCTACTGCTTCGTTGGCGCTGTTCGAAATGACCACACCTCGGATCTTTTTGGTACCCGCAGGGACAGTGATCGTTCCGGAGCCAGGATAGAGCGCGCGAAAATCAGCGATCTTCATCAACTGCGCAGCATCGGTTGGGATGATGGGATCGGGTCCTGAGGGACCCAGGGGAAGTTTGTTGCAGGATAACAAACCGGCCACACCCAAGAACAGACACCAGCCGAATAATTTTTTCTGATAAGTTTTCATAAGCTGTATTATTTTTCGATCAGGTCAGAAACGAAGGGTTACACTGGTAAAGAAATTTAGTCCGAATGCATAGAAGAGCCTCGGAGGAAACTTACCGACCTGCGTGGGGTCGGCTGCATTTTGCTGCTGGTCATAGCGAAGTTGTTCAAAACCACCGGTAACAATGTTGCGATTATTGAGCAAGTTGTTGACGCCGGCATTGAAGACCAGGAACGTAGGCTTGTGGTTGATCTCGTAGGAGCGGGGAAGTTTCCAAGAGTAGCCCCCGAAAAAATCGACCGTGTACTGTGCATCGAACTTTTGCTGATCGAAGACCTCCTTGTAAGAGGCGGTACCGGGTGTTAGAAATTGAAGGGCGTCCCAGGTGCGACGAATGGGATTGATCGCCAGGTAGGATTGGTCAAAATAGCTGCCGGTCAGGCTAACGAACCAAAAGCGCGGCGAACGGTAGTTGATGGCCACACTGTAGGCCTCCATGGGTGTAGAGGGAACCCTGAAGTTTTCTGCGTAGATGATATCACGACCCAGCTCTTTAGCACTGTTGTCTACAGTGATGATCGCCTGTTGACGACTGTCGAGGTAGTAGCGACCCACCGATGCGGCGGCATTGACGGTTAGCGTTGAACTAAGTCTTGCCTCGACACCGAACTCTCCACCGAAGTGAAGGCGACTGACCCCGCTAATGGCATAGTTGACAAAATTTTGGTAGAAGTCGTGATAGAACGTGGTTACATCCATCCCATCTTGGATACGGGTGTAATATCCGCCCAGCTTAACCCTTAACTTGGGTGCATTGAGCACGTAGCCGGCCTCGCCACTCATGATCTTCTCGCTTTCCAACACCTGCTGCTGCGAGTTACGAGTACGGGGAGAGATATATACATTCTCGAAATAAGGTGCACGGGTCTGGTACGATCCATGCACGAACAAATAATTTCGCCCATTGATCTTATAGGTAATTCCCCCTTTGCCGGCTCCGTTCAGAAAATCATTGATCGTGCCCTTTCCAAATGACTCCGTGGGGAATACTCCGTTGCGAACATTTCCCTCCCGATAGAATTTTGTCTGAGAAAGCTGACCGGAGACAAAGAAGTCGAATTTGTTGAACTGAAAAACGCCTTGCATCCAGGCAGCGGCACGGCTGATGTTCAGATTGTAATCGTACCCGAAACGGTCTCCCACCTTCAAGATCCGGTTGGGTACATCGATATCAAATTGATTGGCGGTGGTACCGGCTCCAAAATCCCTTTCGGCAAATTGGTTCAGGTTTACGTAAAATTCGCCGCCCAACAGGTCATCGACCTTTTTATAATAATGGTTGCGCTGCATTTGATAAGAGACCCCTGCCGTAAAATCAAGGTGTTCGCTTACGCGGGTATTGAGCACCGAATTAAAATTGAAACGAGTAGTGTTGATGACGCGGTTCTCCACTATGTAGCGAGAGCGAAGCCCCGATACATTGTTGCCCGCGATCCCGTTGGCATCCCTGATAGTGGTAAAACCAGAGCGATTGACATCGTACAGCCGTTGCCAGTTGATCTGGCGAAGGTTGATGTCGTTGCGCATCAGCTCGGTCAGCCGAGCCGCTTGGGCCGCATCGGGAGAGCCCGCCCAGGTTCCGGTGTAACTGGGTAAATACCGGTAATAATCAGGCCGGGGATCCGGGGCATTGTACCAGTCGAAGGCGGTCACGGAACGATCCCCGAAAGAATAGCTCACCGCATTGGTCAGGGTCGTGTTATTGCGTAAGCGAAACTCATGATTGAGAATGGCTACGGGCTGATGCGTTCTGCCGACACTCACGTTCCGTTTTTTTCCATTTTGGTACCCCCAATTGGGGTTGTAGTAATTGGTGCCGGCCAGGTCCATCATTTCCTGCACAGCTGCGCCTTGTCTGCCGTTTACGGTGGGCGCATCGAAGAGTGTCAGCGAAAGTAGATTCCGCTGGTTGATCTTTTTGTCTACCCCCGCAAAAAAGGCCCAGCCATCATAATACGTACCGGGTACATACCCCTCATCGGCCCAACGACGGCTGCCACTCAACGAAAAGGCCCAGCCCTTTTTACTGACACCGGTCGAATGGGTCAGCATAATACGGTTATTGTAATTTCTGTTAGAAGCAGCATAACTGACCTGCGTCTGTGCCCGCTGCCGACTGGCACGGGCATCGATATGCGTATTGCCCCCAATATCTCCGAACGTAAACGTGTTGTAGCGAAGACCCCAAGACACATCACGATTTCGCATGACGTCGTTGAGACCTCCCCAAAGACCAAATGGCGTAAACCCATTATCGAGATTATCCATGGGAACGCCGTTCAAAAAAGTGCTGAAGTGATCATTATCGTATCCCCTGATCCGAAAACGCACGGCACTAAAATTAAAGGAGGCGGCTGAGAAGAACGGGTCTCGGCCAGCCGTCAGGATAGAAGACACATTCTGATTACCCCCATCTCCCAAGTCGTTATCATCGATGGAAACGGTAGGGATGTTGTCCAAGATCCCATCCTTTATCTCTTCGATTATGGAGGTATCTTTTCTGGAGGTAGAATCGACTTGTGCCAGGCCGGGTGCTGAAACCAGCAGAGCCAGTACGAAAAGCGAGTAGATGCGCATGCAGTTAGTTTTTTATAGAGCAGGCAAATTTATCTGTATTATTATTTAAATGCTTAAAAAGTTTGACACATAAAAGCCAGCTTACCGGTAGCCACAAAATAGATAAACCCTGCACATTTTATGTACATTCGCAACGCTTATAAAACCATGAAATACCTTTTTACCATTGCCGCTCTTCTGTTGCTATCAGGTCTTTCCCTGGCCCAAAAAAAGCAATACAAGTCGGCCGTTATCGCATTTTATAACCTAGAGAATTTATTCGATACCATAGACAATACACTCATCAATGATGAGGAGTTTCTCCCGCAGGGCATTCGGAATTACAATACGCGCATCTACTCCGACAAACTAGGTAAGCTGGCTTCCGTTATTGCTCAGATCGGAGCGGATTTTAATTCGGATGGTCCCGCCTTGCTGGGAGTAGCCGAGATAGAAAACGATACCGTTCTCAGCGACCTGGTCAAGCAACCGCTGCTTGCCGACAAACGTTACAAATGGGTTCACTATGACTCTAAGGATGCCCGCGGTGTGGATGTAGGCCTGCTGTACCAGCCCATGTACTTTACGCCAGAGACCAGTGACAAGATCTATGTAGCGCTTCCAAGCGGGGCCAAGGACGCCTATTACACAAGAGACATCCTATGGGTAAAAGGAAAGCTGGATGGAGAGACCATTCACGTGTACGTTAACCACTGGCCCAGCAGAAGCGGAGGCGAGAAAAGAAGTGAGCCAGGCCGAATGGCCGCTGCACTGGCTTGTCGCAAGCATGTCGACAGTATTTTGAAAACCGAGCCCCAAGCCAAGATCGTGATCATGGGAGACCTGAATGACGACCCCATCAACAAGAGCGTCAGCCAGGTATTACAGGCCTCCGGCGACCTGAACAATGCCCGACAACAATCACTCTACAATCCTTGGCACGAACTTTACAAAAAGGGCATTGGCACCCTGGCCTATCAAGATGCCTGGGGGCTTTTTGACCAGATCATTTTATCGAGACCCTGGCTCAATAAAGACAATGGTTTCTTTCTTTATCAAAATCAGGTATTCAACAGAGAGTTCCTGGTCGAGAATAATGGTCGATATAAAGGCTATCCGATGCGTACCTGGGACGGCAATTTCTACCGGGGGGGATACAGCGACCATTTTCCCAGTTACTTATTGGTTATCAAAGAGATAAAGAAGTAGCTCCAAAGGCTTGCCCGCTGTGGCAAAATCCCCTATCTTTGCCGCCCCAAATCTGTGTTCGCAGATTCTTTGCGGGCTCAACCCCCGCAATGTCCAATGGGAGAAATCGAATTTTTAACCCTTTCCGCATCAAAGCGGAAACAAAAAAAAAGGTACATGAACAATTACGAACTGATGGTGATCTTCACCCCTGTTCTGAGCGACGAAGAGTTCAAGGCTGCGCAAAAAAAATATGCGAAGCTGGTAACCGACAACGGCGGTGCTGTTGTAGCTGAGAACGCATGGTGCCTGAAATCACTGGCCTACCCCATCCAGAAAAAGACGACCGGATTGTACTGGGTACTGGAGTACACGGCAGCTGCTGATTTCAATGAGAAATTAAAGATCCAGTTGCTCCGCGACGAAGCCGTGCTTCGTCATCTTTGCACCAAACTCGACAAATACGCCGTCGAGTACAATGCACGCAAGAGAAGTGGCGTAAAATCCGGTAACGAAAAAGCAGTGGAGGCTCAATAGTATGGCAAAGAACGAAATCAAATACCTGACGGCTATCAAATCTGACAAACGCGTCAAGAAGTTTTGCCGTTTTAAGAAATACGGTATCCGCTATATCGATTACAAAGACGTTGAGTTCCTCAAGAAGTTCCTCAACGAACAGGGCAAACTGCTCCCCCGTCGCTTAAGCGGAAACAGCCTTAAATTTCAGCGTAAAGTGTCTGATGCGGTCAAGAAAGCCCGCCAGATGGCGCTGTTGCCTTATGTAACTGATCTTTTAAAATAACCTCACCCTAACTCCTTATCCGGAAGACAGCCCCAAAGGCTGGGTCGGTGAACAAAAGAAACAACATGGAAATCATCCTAATTCAAGACGTAGATAACCTGGGGGCCGCTAACGAAGTGGTCAACGTAAAGAATGGTTATGCACGCAATTTCTTATTACCTCGCAAACTGGCCGTTGAGAACAGCCCCAGCAACAACAAACAATTGCAAGAGCGTCTCAAGCAAGTTCGCAAGAAAGAAGAGCAAATGCTGGCACAGATTAACAGCGTCATCGCCAAACTCAACGAAGGACCTGTTAAGCTGACCGCCAAGACCGGTACCAGTGGCAAGATCTTTGGAAGCATCACCTCGCTCCAAATGACCCGCGCCATTCGCGAACAAAAAGGATTCGAGATCGATCGCAAAAAGATCAGCTTGCCCGAAGAGCTGAAAGAGCTGGGTAGCTACAAAGCCCAGATCGATTTTGGCAACGGGAAGACCGCCGAAGTAGATTTTGATGTGATCGCAGAATAAGTTTTTACCCTATTGAACGATCGAAGCCCTCCGATTGGAGGGCTTTTTTTTATCGATAGTTCACTGTTGATCAATTATTTGGGGTGTTTTTTTCTTTACTCTTCAACAATTTATCCCCAGAATAAAAAACTTTCATTAACTTGCCTGGCTATTGGTGCTCTTTCAGTTTTGCATGTCCGGAACGATTCGTCACAACGTTGAATGTTCTTATGGTACTGTTTACTGTTGACACTTTTTATTTTTTAAAAACGTATTAAAATGAACATTTACGTAGGAAATCTGAGCTGGAACCTCAAAGACCAGGATCTGCTCAACCTTTTTGCATCTCATGGTGATGTGGCTTCTGCCAAAATCGTTACCGACAAATTCACTGGCCGTAGCAAAGGTTTCGGCTTTGTGGAAATGCCCAACGATGATCAAGCACAAGCAGCGATCGCAGC
>JBJTFT010000088.1:0-12432 GCA_046093525.1 Sphingomonadales bacterium
ATCGCGGCTATGGGAATGTTGATATCTCGGTTTTTGTTTGGTTTTTTTAATCCGCCGAATTTACCTAGTAAAAAGACGGCTTTGGGGTCGAATGATGTAATATGGTCCTTTAGGGTAGCGGCCGTGGGGCTGCCCATGCCAAAGTTAACGATGGTGATATCGCCCGCGGTGGCACACTGCATGGGACGGTCCGCACCCATGATCTCGACCTGGTTCCAATCGGCAAAGAGTTTTACGTAGTTGCTGAAGTTGGTAAGCAATATGTATTTGCCAAATTGCTCCAGCTTAGCCCCTGTGTAGCGGGGAAGCCAGTTGTGTACGATCTCATCTTTTGACTTCATCACCCAAATTTAATCAATTAGTTTTGAACCATGATCGAACTGCACTATCCCGCAAGGCTGCCCAAGACCAGGGTCAGTGGTGACGCTAAGGAAGTGTTCGATCCGGTTCGTAAACGGTGGGTGCGGCTGAGCCCGGAAGAATGGGTAAGGCAGTTGTTCATTTTATTGCTGACAGAGACGCACCGCTTTCCTACGGCTTGGATGGCCGTGGAGCAATCCATCACTCTGGGTGCGCTTCAAAAAAGATTCGATCTGTTGGTGTACGACAGCGAACAACAACCTTGGATGATGATCGAATGCAAGGCCGAAACAGTGGCACTCGATGAAGGTGTATTGGATCAATTGCTTCGTTATAATATGAGCGTTCCTGTTCGCTACCTGCTTATTACCAATGGGAGCAGTTGCATGGGATGGGAGCGAAGTGGTCAGACCCTGATCCCCTTGCAAAAAATACCTGCTATCTCTGTTTAATTCACTGGCATCCGAAAAGGCTTCCGGCTATTTTGACCGGAATAAACCTTTTCTATGAAAAAAACATTGCTGGTAGCAGGCTGTTGTCTGCTACTATGGGCTTGCCAGAAATCGTCGCATTCCAATGGTCTCACCATTTTCCAAGAAAATTTGATGCCGATCGATTCTATCAACAACATCATTGCCGCGCACATGAAAGCGGAAGGTCAGTTCGAGTGGAAGAGCGCCTCGGACAGAATGCTATGGAGCGCCTTGGTGCATGCCGGGCATATTGCTTCGGTGGGGTATCGGGTAGACGAAGAGATCGGTGTTCCCGCTTATCGATCGCAGCGACAGGTTGTCCGCGATCAATTGCTCGATCGACTCTACGAGCTGGAGAAAAAAAATAACACCGACCTACAAAGAGAAGCGATCGAGCTATGGCCCGAAGAGGTCTTGCCGTTGTTCAATGTGCTGATCACTTCTTACGAAGCCATGGTCACCTTTCGCCACGACCCCCAGGTTCGTTATTTGGAACCTATGGACTATGAGACCCGGTTGTACACAGCCCTAACGGAGCGACAAAGTGGTTGTGCCCCTAACCTGCCCGATGCTTCGCTGGTGGCGGGGCTCGATTATGGCATCGTGAGCCCCTTTGCCAAAGCGTCCTGGAATTATCCGCATCATGGTTTGTTGGATGCCTGGCGAATGGTGTCCGGTGTCGGCATCACGGTTTTTTTGATCGATACGGGTATCAGCTACGAACAAGAGAATCTGGGATCGCAATTCAATCAGGGGTTTTCGCAAAAGCGAAGACTCGAGAGAATGGTCACCCTTCCTCGCAAAAAACTTTTTGGCATTTTTAACGTCGGGTTGCCGGAGACACCCGAAGATCGCTGTGGTCATGGTACGGCCATGGCCGGTGTACTGGCCGCACCCAGAGGTACCGATGGCAACCTGTCGGGAGTGGCGTACAATGTTCACTTGGTTTCTTGCCGGGCGGCAGAGGATGTCTTTATCGACGAGGCCCGAGAAGTGCGTGGGGTCAGCGATGCATTTGTTGCAGCCGGCAACAGGGCCGATGTGCACATTATCAGCATGAGTATGGGTAGGATCACGGTCAGTTCACAATTGCGTGATGCGATCATGTACGCACGCGCAAAAGGAAAATTGATCTTCTGTGCAGCAGGCACCTCCATGTCCTTTACGGCCAGTTGGGCCGGGGTGATCTTTCCTGCTACCCTGAGCGAGGTGCAAGCCGTTACGGGCGTAACCACCGGTAGCCCGTTGGAATCTTGCGTAGCTTGTCATAGCGGACCCGAGGTCGATTTTGTAGTGGTGATGGAAAGAGCGGCCGACAAGAAACATCCACTTACCTTGGCAGATAGTGGCGATGCGCCCTCAACCATCGGTGGATCTTCGGTGGCAACGGCAAGTATGGCCGGAATGGCCGCCTTACTCTGGAGCCGTTATCCCTGGTGGAGCGCTTCGGAACTCCTGGGTCGGTTGCAACAGCACAGTAGTTATTTTCCCAACCGGCATAGCCGTTGGGGATGGGGGCTATTTCAGCCGGCGCAGGCTGTCAATTGATCGCTATCCGGGCGTAGGGGTAAGGTCAAATAAAAAAGCTGTCTCTGTAAAGAGACAGCTTTGTATAAGAAAAAGGATTGCTTTCGATCAGGGAAAAATGCCCAGCTCCGCATAGATGGTAGCTACCTTGTTAATGGCAACCACATAGGCGGCCGTACGCATATCGGGAATAGAGGGATTCTCTTTCCAGGCATTCATGATCTCGTGCGTGGCCGTGATCATGGTCTCTTCGAGACCACTGTAGACCAGGTCTACTTCGTCGGGGCCATGCATGATCATTTGCTTGGCTTTGCTATCGGCCTCTTTGCCACTGAGCTGTTCTATTTGTTTTAAGATGGTGGTATTTACGTTTTCGGTAAAACGCTTTTCCATTCTTCCATAGCGTACATGGCTTAAATTTTTCAGCCATTCGAAGTACGATACGGTCACCCCACCGGCATTCAGGTACATGTCGGGGATCACAATGACACCCTTTTGTGCGAGGATCTCATCCGCCTCGGGTGTAAGCGGGCCATTGGCGCCCTCTCCGATGATCTTGGCTTTGATGCGGGGTGCATTTTCTCCGTTGATCACATTTTCGAGTGCGGCCGGAATTAAAATATCGCAATCGGCTTCGAGGGCATCGAATGAGTTGGCCACATTGGTAGCCCCCGGAAAGTTCAGGATCGAGCCGGTTTTTTTGCGATGCTGGAATACCGCCTCTACATCGAGGCCAGTATCTGATAAGATCGCTCCTTCGTATTCGGCCAGCCCCACAATTTTAGCTCCCGCTTTTTCGAAGAAGTGGGCCGCCCAGTATCCTACATTGCCCAGCCCTTGAACGATCACTCTTTTTCCTTCTATGCCTACGGGAAGTCCCAGTTTTTTCATAAGGTCGGGGAGATTACACACCTCGCGCGTGCCATAGAAAACACCCAGACCGGTAGCCTCGCGTCGGCCACGCACCCCGCCTTGTGTAATGGGTTTGCCGGTAACACAACCTGCGGCATCCACTTCGCCGGGTCGCATGGATACATAGGTGTCCAATATCCATGACATTTCTCTTTCGCCCGTACCGTAGTCGGGAGCGGGCACATCGGTACCGGGTCCGATAAAATTCTTTTTGATCAGCTCAGAGGTGTACCGGCGCGTGATCCGCTCCAACTCGTTTACCGAGTATTTCTTGGGATCGATCTTGATGCCACCTTTACCACCGCCAAAGGGTACGTTGACGATGGTGCATTTATACGTCATCAATGCGGCCAGGGCCATTACCTCGTCTTGATTTACCTCGGCCGCAAATCGAATACCACCCTTACAAGGGGTCTTGTGATGGGAGTGTTGCACTCGGTAGGCCTCAATAACTTCAATGGTGCCGTTGTCTCTTTTAATGGGAAAACGAAGTTGTAGTACGGAATTACATTGCCGGATCTGGTTAAGCAGCCCGCTGTCCCATTTGGTGAACTTGGCGGCCTTGTCGAAACTTTTTTCTACGGCTCCAAAAAAACTGTAGTGTTTGTCAGACATAATTCAAGGTTTAAGCATTAGCAATCGTATCAAAAAAAGGTCGGTTTATTCTTTTTCGAGTTTCGAGATCTTTCGGTCGAGCCGAACCAGGTACAACAGCAATCCTCCCAAGATGGTGAGCATTACGGCGATCACCACATAGATCCGCCCCTCGCTGCGCATCAGGTCGGCCATTGGGGTCGGAGAGGTTTGTGCCAGCGCCGAAGTAGCCGTAAAGCCCAGCATCAGCAACGCTGCAAACAGGCCGGTAATGATTTTCATGAGATCAATTTTTTATCGGTGATCAATTGTAATCTGATCTTTAACGTAGCGATCCATACGCCCAATAAGGTCCAGCCAATTACGGCGGGGTAAAAGACAACGCGCATCGAAGCGCTGATGTCGTTCTTTACATCTAGGGCAGGGTTGCCATCGTTGCCCGGATGAAGGCTGGGTAAGATGCGGGGCAAGATCCAAATGGCCGGAAAAAGAATGGCGTACGCAAAAATGTTGTAGACGGCACTGATGCGTGCTCGTTTGTCGATATCAGCTATGGCATCGCGCAAGATCAGATAAGCACTGTAGACCAGCAATGCAATGGCGGCTCCGATCAGTTTAGGATCGCGTGCGATGGTGCTGAACGAATTGAGAAGTGGTTTATTGGGGTCGGCCCATGTATAGGAGGCCCATATCGCTCCGGTAGCATACCCCAGTACGCCCAGCAGCATGGCCGTTACGGCAAATTGTCTGGCATAGATATCATGTTTGAGATCGAGCGTGCGCAGGTATTTGATCGCGTAGACCACCGAAACGGTAAAGAGGATCATCATGGCAAACCACATGCACACATGAAAGTACAGGTTGCGTATGGTTTCTTGCAGCAGCGGCAGGGCAGGAACGGGCCCGAGTAATCCGGCCACAAGGGTGTAGACAAGCAAGACGGCCGATAATATTTTCCACCAGTTCTTCTTCATGCGATCGAAGGGGCAAAATTACGGAGATGGGTTCGTAATCGTATTATCGAATCTTAATCTTTCCATAAGAATGGAAAAAGGATCACGGCCATCAGTACGATCAGGGCATCCAGGGCAATAAGCAAACCAACCGCCGATCCCGATACGCTGAGCAGCGGGCTAAAGGTGGCGCTAGACAGGCGCATCAGCAGCACTAGTTGCGGAATGATCACCGGAAATCCCAGTATGGCCATGATGGCCGCATTTTGCTGGGCTTTGGCCGCAATGGCCGCTAAAAAGCTAAATACCAAACTCAGGCTGGTGCCCCCCAGTAACACCAGTCCTATGAACGGTCCGGCTTGCTCCATTGGATTGCCAAGTAAAAAAGTAAAAAGCAATAAGCTGATGCCGCTCATCAGGATCATCAATAGCGCATTGAAAAGTAATTTGGCCAGCAGAAACTCGGTGGCGTTGTTCAGCGTGTAGAAATAAAGCATTCGGCCCCGGCTTTCTTGCAAAAAACTTTTAGCTACCGCATTGATGCAGATAAAAAGCAGATTGACCCAAAAAAGTCCGTTCCAAACAGCGGCATCGGGTTGATCGATGGCCATGAACAGAACGAATAGCGAAGTTCCGATGTAAAGCAGTAATCCGTAAAAGCTGTATTGTTGTCTGGTCTCCAGTAAGAGTTCTTTGACCAGCAAGGCTCGAATGCGTTTCATCGGTATGTATTCTCAGGGTTGCGTATAGCATTGACGGCAGCGGGGTTCGTAGCTGTCGGTAGCTCCCAACAGCACTTGGTCTTCTCCGGCCGCTATCCGGTACGAGTAATTGGCCATGGCACCGCAACGCACACAAATGGCATGAAGCTTGGTCACATGGTCGGCCTTTGCCATCAATTGCGGCATGGGGCCAAAGGGCTTTCCGGAAAAATCCATATCGAGCCCGGCCACGATAACGCGTATGCCTCTTGTGGCCAATTGCTCGCAGACATCAGCGATACTGTTATCAAAAAACTGTGCCTCATCGACCCCAATGACCTCTACGTCTTCGGCCATCGAAAGGATCTGCAAGGGGTCTTCGATAGGAGTAGAGACAAATGAATTGGTATCATGCGATACGATCTTCTCTTTGGCATAGCGGGTATCGAGCAGTGGCTTTACGACCAACAAACGCTGATTGGCGATGCGAACCCGCTTTAGACGTCTGATCAGCTCTTCGGTCTTTCCGCTGAACATCGATCCGCAGATCACTTCGAGACTTCCTCTGGCAAGCCCTCTTACGTTGGGTTCAATAAACATAGCTGGTGTGCAATATGGCTGTTGTGCCGTAACTTTAAAAAAACTTTTCAAAGATACTGGAATGGATCGAATCGATTTGCTCATCAATACCCTCAAACAGCAGTATCAGCAAAAAGAATCTCCTGAAATTCTATTGCAGACCATCGCTCAACTGCAGGCCGAACTACTCACCAACGGAGCTGCGCAGCCCCTTCACTTAGGTACGGCCAAGATCGCTGTCATGATGCCGGTGGGGGCGGCTCCCGGCGCATCTTTGTTGCAACCGCTCGACGCGCCCGTAACAGCGGTCAATGATCTACTCACCGTATCGGAGTCTGTCTCCATAAACGAGCGGATCGCCCCAGCACAGCCCGTGTTGGCCGACACACTTAGCCGCGAGCCGATCCGAGAACTTAAAAAGGCGATCGCGCTCAACGATCGGTTTTTATTGATACAGGATCTTTTTGAAGGAGACGAAAAGAAGTTCGAACAGGCCATCAAAACAATAGATGGTTTCAGCATTCTGGCAGAAGCTTCTTTTTGGATCGAAAAAGAGATCAAGGCAAAGCCCGGTTACCCCAAGGGCGCTGCAGCGGCGCTCTTACTCGATCAATTGGTGAGCAGACGATTTTCTTGAATATAATGTATGATCCGTTGCGTGGCGCCGGCCTGTGCACGCACATAGGCGCCTGCCTTTTGCCCCGCCTCGCGACAGTGGTGGGGATGCAGCAGTAGTTGAGTCAACAATGATGATAACGACGAACTGCCTGTACCTGTTTCGAACGTAAAAGCTCCATTTTCTTTTAGAAGCGCCAGTGCCTCGGCGTGCTTTTTATGATAAGGTCCAAAAAGAACCGGTATCGAATAGACGGCCGCCTCTAACGTATTATGGATGCCCGGGCGGTGTAACCCTCCGCCCACATAGGCAACAGTGGCATAGCGATAGAGTCTCGATAGCATGCCATAATTATCCATGATCATCACGCGCGGGGCATCACTTTCTTTGTTCCATTGGCTATAACAGATGGCTTCGCCAAACAATGCTGTTAGGGTCTTTACATGCGCCGCTGATAGTTCGTGAGGTGCAATGATCAATTTGAGGGAGGCCAGTTGCGGATCTTGCAAGGCTTCATGCAATGCCTTTTCGTCTTCGGGCCAGGTGCTGCCGGCCACTAGCAGGGGTTGTTGCGACTTGAACGTTTCTATGCCTTCTATGGGTAGGGCTTGCGAGGCGATCGCCAGCACCCGATCGAAGCGCGTGTCTCCGGCTACAGAGCTCATCTCTCTTACGCCCAGTTGTTCCGTTAGCAGCAACGAGGCCTCGTTTTGTAAGAACAGATGTTGAAAACGCCCCAGCATTTTTTTAGAGAGCGTGCCGTACCATTTAAAAAAGTTCATGTCTTCTCTGAATAGTGCAGAGACCAGCAGCAACGGAATCTGTTGATAAAATAGTTTCTTGAGGTAGAAGAACCAAAATTCGTACTTGACAAAAATGACCAGCGTCGGGTGGGTCAACGAAAGAAATTGTTTGGCCGTTCGGGGTCCGTCGAGCGGAAGATAACAGACCCAGTCGGCCCCAGCATAGTTCTTTTGCACCTCGTAGCCGGACGGCGAGAAAAAGGTAAGCAGTATGCGGTAGCCAGGGTAGTGAAGTCGAAGGGCTTCCAGCAGGGGGCGGCCCTGTTCGAATTCGCCCAGTGAGGCGCAGTGCATCCAAATGACCTTATCGTCGGGGTTTATGCTTCTTCGCAGGTAATCCATGACCCCTTTTCGTCCCTTTCTCCACAGATAAGCTTTCTTGTAAAAAGGAGAGGCGGCCAGAATGGTCAGGCGAAACAAACCTAAGAAAATGTGATAAAGGAGTACCTGCAAAAAGAAAAGTTATGCTTGAGCAAAGGTAATGTCATAGGCTTTAATGCACCGTCATTTCGCTAATTTTGTTTTCTATTCGCGTTTCAAAATTTTAGCTATGCGGCCACTCCAAATGGTAGATACCAAGACCCAGTACTTGCACATCAAAGCAGAGGTAGACAAGGCCGTTAGCGAGGTGATGGATACGGCTGCCTATATCAACGGCCCGGCCGTGGGTCAGTTTGCCGAACAACTGGCGACGTACTTGTCGGTCAAGCATGTAATTCCTTGTGCCAACGGCACCGACGCTTTGCAGATCGCATTGATGGCACTCGATCTGCAACCGGGTGATGAGGTCATCACCCCTTCTTTTACGTATATAGCCACCACCGAGGTAATCGCGCTGCTGCGACTAAAGCCAGTATTCGTAGAGGTCGATCCCATGCATTTTTGCATGGACCCTGTGGCACTGGAGCGCGCTATCACCCCTCGTACAAAGGCGATCGTGCCGGTGCATTTGTACGGGCAGGCTGCGCCCCTTAAAGAGATATTGGATATCGCATCGCGACACGGCATTGCCGTAATCGAAGACAATGCACAGGCCATTGGCTGCGATTATATTTTTGAGGACGGACGCAAGAAAAAGACCGGTACACTGGGCACTATTGGATGTACTTCGTTCTATCCTTCTAAAAACTTAGGGGCCTTTGGAGACGGCGGGGCTTTGTTTACTGATAACGACGCGTTGGCCTCGCGTATTCGAATGATCGCCAATCATGGGCAAAGCAAGCGTTACTATCACGATGTTGTGGGCTGTAACAGCCGTCTGGATACCCTGCAGGCAGCGATACTATCCATCAAGCTTTCGCGGCTCGATCAATACAATGCGGCCCGACGCGGGGTGGCTGATTTTTACGACCGGGCCTTTGCCGAGTGCTCCGCATTGATCACGCCTTTTCGGGCGGCCCACGGTACACATGTCTTTCATCAGTATACGCTGCGTGTAACCAATGGCCAACGAGATGCACTGGCCGCCTTTCTTTCCGCCCGTTCGATCCCCTCGATGATCTATTACCCTGTGCCGGGGCATCGCCAAAAAATGTTCGACTCTTTTTTGACCACCACCGCCGATCTTCCCGTTACCGATCTGCTAACCGAGCAGGTCATTTCGCTGCCCATCCATACCGAGCTCGATTCGGAGCAGCTAACGTTCATTGCCAATGGCGTAGTCGATTTTTTTAGTTGAGTTTTATCTCCTGCCTGCGAATTATATTTGCAAGCCAGTCGGCCGAAATGCAATCAGCGACTTTTCGGCTAACTGCTACCGGTGCTTGATCATGAAACAAAATTGCCAGGCGCTTACATATGCCGTTTATACCAACGCCTCTTTTAGATCTTCTCGTTTTTGAACCACAGGTGCATAGTGATGAAAGAGGCTATTTTTTTGAATCGTACAACGAGTCTGTCTTTCAACAGGCCGGCCTGGATATTCGCTGGGTACAAGACAATCAGTCTTCTTCTCAACACGGGGTCATCAGAGGATTGCACTTTCAGGCGCCACCCCATGCGCAAACAAAACTCATTCGCGTATTGGCCGGTCGTATACTCGATGTTGCCATCGATATCCGAAAAGGGTCTCCTACCTATGGTCAATCGTTCTGTATAGAACTTTCGGCCGCCAATAAAAAGCAACTATTGGTGCCCAAGGGATTTGCACACGGTTTTTCTGTGCTCAGCGAACAAGCGGAAGTGTTGTACAAGTGCGATGCCTTGTACCATAAGCCCAGCGAGATGGGAATCTCGTATGCCGATCCCGCGCTGGCGATCGATTGGGCCGTGCCTGCCAACCAGGCCTTGGTGTCCGATAAGGATAAAGTATTGCCCTTGCTCAGTGAGTTGCGTTCTCCTTTTGATTACGTTGCTAACTGAAATCGATCACATGAGCACTACCTCTACCATACCTCTACGACCCAAAGTGCTTGTTACGGGAGCTAACGGACAGTTGGGAAAGGAACTCAGACAGTTGGAGAAGTTGTGGTCGCAATTCGATTTTTTATTCTTGTCTCGAGAGGATCTACCCATTCATCACTTTGAGCTGGTGCGTCAGTATTTCGCGGCCGAGCAACCCGATTACCTTATCAATTGTGCTGCTTACACGGCCGTGGATAAAGCCGAGTCGGAAAAGGAGTTAGCCTATCAGATCAATGCAGAGTCGGTAGGGGTGCTCGCTGCCATTTGCAAACAGCAACACTGCCGTTTTATCCATATCTCTACCGATTATGTCTTCGATGGCAATGGTCATCGCCCTTACAACGAAGAGGACCCCTGTGCTCCCACGTCGGTCTATGGTGCGTCTAAATTAGAGGGCGAGCAGTTGGCCCTGCAATACGATCCGGATTGCATTATTATTCGCACTTCTTGGGTCTACTCTTCTTTCGGAAAGAATTTTGTCAAGACCATCTTGCGTTTGTTAGCCGAAAAGCCGGCCTTGTCGGTAGTTAACGATCAACAAGGTTCGCCTACCTATGCAGCCGATCTGGCCGAGCCGATTTTGATGATCATCTCCTCGGGCACCTGGAAGCCCGGTATCTATCATTATAGCAATGCAGGGGCCATTACCTGGCATACGTTCGCCCTTGCCATTGCCCAATGGCAACATTCGTCCGTGCCCATCCAGGGCATTAGTACCGATCAGTATCCCACTGCGGCCCGCCGCCCGGCTTATTCGGTGCTCGATAGTACCAAGATCAACGAAACGTTCGGGGTGCCCATCAAAGATTGGAAAGAGAGTTTAGCCCGTTGCCTCTCTTTTTGTACATTCAGTGCCTAAATCGCATGTATGGCTGCTCCTACCAGAAGAGACTTCTTTAAAAAGACCGGTCTGCTCTCTGCAGCGGGTTTGTTTACGGGTGTTCATCCTTCCGCTGCGCTCGAATCTCTATTTAGCAGGGCACAAGGACTTACCGACGACGAGCTCGTGCACGACGAGGATTTTTGGTATCAAGTGCAGCAATCCTTTACCGTTTCGCCCGGCTTGATCAATTTAAATAATGGGGGTGTATCGCCGGCCCCTCGCACGGTACAAGATGCCATGAAGCGCTACTACGATTACAGCAACGAAACGCCCACCTATTACATGTGGCGCATTCTCGATCAAGGGCTCGAGCCGCTACGAACGCAACTGGCCCGATTGGCTGGTTGTACCGCCGACGAAATTGCGATCAATCGTAATTCTTCGGAAGGGCTCGAGACCGTCATCTTTGGAATGACGCTTGGCTCAGGGGATGAGGTGGTAGCTTCTCGACAAGATTATCCCAATATGATCAATGCCTGGAACCAGCGTGTTATTCGCCATGGTATCAAGATGGTGTGGGTCAATCTGGAGTTGCCATCGGAAGATGAGGACTATTTGGTCGGGCAGTACGTTAACGCCTTTACTCCTAACACCAAGGTGGTTCATCTGACCCATGTCATCAATTGGAATGGTCAGGTCTTGCCCGTGCAAAAGATCGCGCGCGAGGCACGTCGCCGTGGCATCGAAGTGATCGTAGACGGGGCTCATAGTTTTGCGCATCTTGATTTTAAAATTCCCGAACTGGAAGCCGATTATTTTGCCACCAGTTTGCACAAATGGCTCTATGCGCCCATTGGCAGTGGGATGCTCTATGTGCGTAAAGAAAAGATCGCCGGCATCTTTCCGTTGTTCGCCAACGATTCGCCCAAGAGCGACGACATTCGAAAGTTCGAGGCTCTCGGTACGCGTCCATTCTTTATTGAGCAAGCGATCGGAAAGGCCATTGAGTTCAATGAGATGTTGAGCATTGGTCGAAAACAAAAGCGTTTGCACTATCTTAAAAATTATTGGATGGAGCGGGTTCGTTCGCTCCCCGGGGTCCGGTTGCATACGTCGATGGACCCGAGATGGGCCTGTGCCATTGGAAATATGTCGGTAGAGGGAAAGACGCCCGGCGAGCTCGACCGCTTCTTACTCGATAAATATAAGGTGCATACCGTGGCCATTCAGTGGGAGAATATCAATGGCATCAGGGTTACGCCCAATGTGTACACGACCACTCGTCAGCTCGATCAATTTATTGAAGGGGTCACGGCCTTCACAACCGCTACCCGCTAACGCGGGCTAGGATTACTTCGCCCCTTCGGGGCTCAGTGATCACTGGGGGGGCAACAAAAAACCCTGCCCGCTAACGCGGGCTTTGGTTTTTTCTTTTCGAAGCTTTGCAAAGCGAGCTTTGCGCGCTTCTCAAAGAAAAAACCCGACACACCGTGTCGGGTTTTTTGTTGACCCATAAGGATTCGAACCTTAACAGACAGAACCAAAATCTGTAGTGCTACCGTTACACCATGGGTCAATCCGAACGCTTTGTAAAGCGGAGTGCAAAAATAGGGCTATCTCCTTTTTTGCCCAAATGGTTTTTTAGAAGGGGGAGCTTAAGTTACTTCTACCAAAAAGTAATTTTTCTT
>JBJTFT010000089.1:0-5042 GCA_046093525.1 Sphingomonadales bacterium
CAGCAGCCTACTGCTATTACTGTATCCGATCTATTTATTGTCGATGAGTGGGCTGGCCTTTTGGTATTCGAATTCGCTATCTATCGCAATCGCCCTTTTGATCGTGGCTCCTTTTTGCGCCTGGTGCCGTGTGCGTATCAAATCTCAGTTCGACCACCCTGCCCCATCTGCCCCTGTGCAGCAGCAATAGCGCGAGCTGCCAGCATTCCGCTGCTCCAGGCATGTTGAAAATTAAACCCACCGGTAATGCCGTCAACATTCATGATCTCTCCGGCAAAATAAAGATGAGCAACCTTTTTACTCATCATGGTAGCTGAATCTATTTCTGCCAACATAACACCTCCTGCCGTAACAAACTCTTCTTTAAAGGTGGTCTTTCCCTCTATATGAATAGACATATCCGTTAACAGACGAATAAGCAGATTTTCCTCGCGGCGCGAAAGATCGGCCCATCGTTGGTCTGGTGCAATAGTGGCCTGACCTAAAAAAAACTCCCACAGTCGCTGAGGGATCACCGGTAGTTTTCCATTACTGATCTTTTGGGCAGGATGCTGTCGTCGTTGCTCAGCCATGTAAACCGATACCGACGCGGCAGAATGATCCGATCGACCCAGCCAGTTGACTTGTATATCGAAGCTATAGTTTCTGTCGGCCAATTCGCGCGCCCCATAAGCGCTAAGTTTCAATATGGCCGGACCACTCAATCCCCAATGAGTAATGAGCAATGGCCCTGTCTGCACCAATTTGGTGCCACTGATCTTTACGCTTACCGCTGGCACTGAAACCCCTTGTAGCGATACGATAGGATGCTTGGGCGCATTGAATGTAAAAAGAGAGGGTACCGGATCTTCGATGCTATGCCCCAGCTGCCTGATCCAATCGAAAGAAGCAGCTTGGGTAAACCCGCCACAGGCGATACAGCAAAAATCAGCGACTATGGACTCTCCTGACTGCGTATGCACAATAAATGGAGAAGATAGCGAAGACATACTGCTTTCGATACGTTGCACGCCGGTCTTCAATCTGATCTGGACCCCATAGAGAGCCGCTTCGTGCAACAAAACATCGATGATAGTTTGCGAGTTATCCGATACAGGAAACATTCTGCCATCTGCCTCTGTCTTTAAATTGACCTGTCGAGCAGCGAACCATTCGATAGTATCCGTCGTAAAAAAAGAATGCTGATACCGCTTTACGAATGGTGCACCCCGCGGATAGTACCCTGGCAGGTCTAGTCTATCAAAGCAAGCGTGCGTTACATTGCAGCGACCACCCCCACTAACTTTGACCTTTGCTAATAATTTGCTCGACTTTTCTACTACAATTACTTGTAGCGAAGGAGCCATCCTAGCTGCATTGACCGCACAGAACAAGCCCGCAGCCCCACCCCCGATCACGACCAATGTATGTGGTACGGGTTGACACATGGCTGTAGTGTTGCGAATGGCGATTATGTAGTGAATAAATTTGGATTGGCCTTTTCGGCGGCTTCGATCGCCGTGTAATCCGATAAGACATCGGCACGGTCTTTTAGCACACATACATCGTGCTCAAAATGTACGGAGGGCTTTCCATCTTTGGTACGCACTGTCCACCCATCCGAAGCCGTGTACACTTCTTTTTTACCCAAATTGATCATGGGCTCTATGGCCAGTACCACCCCCTCTTTGAGCTTCGGGCCAGTTCCTCTCTTTCCATAATTAGGAACCTGGGGGTCTTCGTGTAAGTCTCTCCCCAGACCATGGCCCACCAATTCTCTGACTACGCCATAGCCATATTTCTTTTCGGTGTGCGATTGAATGGCAAAAGAGATATCGCCAACTCGGTTTCCGGCCACTGCCTTTTCGATTCCCAGGTATAATGACTCTTTTGTTACCTTAATCAATTGCGTCACTTCAGCACCCGGATCGCCGATCGCAAAGCAGTAGGCATGATCGCCATGCCAGCCCTGATAATACACCCCGACATCGACCGAGATGATATCGCCTTCCTTTAACGCTTGCTGGGTAGGAAAACCATGCACGACCACATCATTGACCGATAAACAAGAGCTATACGGATAGCCATGATAATTTAAAAACGAGGGAATGGCCCGATTATCTCTGATAAAAGTACCGATCAGCTGATCGAGCCATAGCGTAGTGATACCCGGACGAAGCACACTGGCGACTTCAGTTAACGTGCGGCTCACTAACAATGCCGACTGACGCATACACTCGATCTCAGAAGAAGACTTAACGATCATGGGTGCAAATATCCTCTAAAAAAATAAAAACCCGGCCGTTTGACCGACCGGGCTTTGCTATTCACAAAACAATAGTTTACATGTCGACAGGTGCTGCCGTTTGGCGACCTTGAATTCGTCCGCTTTTCATCAGCCCGTCGTACTGGCGCATCAACAGTTGCGTCTCGATCTGTTGCAAGGTGTCAAGAATAACTCCCACCATAATCAACAGCGAAGTACCACCAAAGAAAGTAGAGAACTGCTGTGTAACGCCCAACCGCTCGGCGATACCGGGCAAAATACCTACCAACGCCAGCAAGATAGCTCCCGGAAAGGTAATGCGATCCATGATGGCACCAATGTAATCAGCCGTGGGCTGTCCGGGTTTTACGCCGGGTACAAATCCGTTATTCTGCTTTAGGTTATCGGCGATCTGCTTGGGATTGAAGATAAGCGCAGTATACAAGAAGGTAAATCCGATCACAACAACCGAGTAGATGACCATGTACCAAATATTACTCTGGTCGGTGATGGCCTGTAAAAACGCATTATTCTGCGTGTTATAGTTGGCAAAAATGGTAGGAATAAAGATGATGGCCTGCGCAAAGATGATGGGCATTACACCCGCACTGTTGACCTTGAGCGGCAAGAATTGACGGGCACCTCCAAATTGACGACTACCCACAATTTGCTTGGCATAATTGACAGGCACTTTCCGCACACCCTGCACCAGCAAGATACAGCCCATGATTATTGCGATCAGAATGGCCATCTCTACGATAAAGACCAGTATTTGTCCATTACGAACCGATTTGGCACTCAACTCTTGTAAGAAAGATTGGGGCAGGCGGGCCAAAATACCGATCATGATGATAAGCGAAGTTCCATTACCAAGTCCTTTGTCGGTGATCTTCTCGCCCATCCACATTACGAACAAAGTACCGGCCGTCAGTACCACCACTGTCGTCAACCAGAAATACGGAGCAAATCCGGCCATGATGCCACCCCCCTGCTGCGTCAATCCTTGCAGATAGGTAACATAGGCAGACGCTTGCAGCAACGTAACAACCACGGTGAGATAACGCGTGTATTGGTTGATCTTCTTTCTTCCACTCTCTCCCTCTTTTGGCATCTTCTGAAAGCGGGGAACCAACACGGTCAACAGCTGCACGAAGATAGAGGCAGAGATGTAGGGCATGATACCGAGCGCGAAAATAGAGGCCTGGTTAAAGGCACCTCCGGAGAAGGCGTCGATCAGACCTAAGATACCGGTGCTATTCTCGGCAGTGGCCGATAATTTGATCGGATCGATACCGGGCAGGGCAATATGAGCCCCGATCCGATAGATCGTGATCATCAGCAACGTGAACAGGATCTTACTGCGCAACTCCTCGATGCTCCAGATATTCTTTAGGGTTTGAAAAAAGTTCTTCACGGGGCTATGGGTGTTTTAGTCCGCTAATTTATTTTACGATTTCGACCGTGCCACCGGCAGCTTCTACAGCAGCCTTGGCTTTTTCGCTAACAGCATTGATACGGAAACTGTATTTTCCTTTGAGTTCTCCGTTACCAAGCAGTTTTACCAGATCGGTCTGAGCGATCAGTCCGTTGATGTAGAGATTCTCCAGCGAAAACTCAGTGATGTTATACTTGGCAGCCAATTGCTCGATCTGTCCAAGGTTGAATACCTTGTACGAAACCCGATGGGGGTTCTTAAATCCGCGCTTGGGAACCCGGCGCTGGATAGGCATCTGGCCACCCTCGTGGGCCATTTTACTTTTGAAACCGGTACGGCTTTGCGCACCCTTCGTTCCTTTGGTAGAGGTACCGCCGTGTCCGGATCCATCTCCGCGGCCGATACGTTTTGTCTTGTGTGTAGCTCCTTTTGCGGGCTTTAACTGATGAAGTTTCATGGCTTTTATTGTTTACTTATCGCCCCGAAAGCGTTGTTACACGGGGCTCGCTTAAAAAGTGGAAAGGCTCCTTGCGAAGCCGGTCCGTTTACTTAGTTTCTTCTACTTTAACCAGGTGGGTTACTTTACGTACCATACCCAGCACCTGAGGCGTGGCCTCCAATTCGCGAGAAGAATTGGTTTTATTGAGACCCAGGGCCTGTAGCGTCAACTTTTGGCGCTCCGGGCGATCGATGGGACTCTTGACCAATGTTACCTTAATCTTCTTCATGTTACTGATTTTATCCGTTAAATACTTTCTTCAGGCCAATGGTACGTGTCTTGGCAACGTGGATCGGCTCGCGCAGTAAGGCCAATGCCTTGAAAGTAGCTTTGACCACATTGTGAGGATTGGCAGATCCGAGTGACTTGGCCAGTACGTCCGTTACACCGGCGCTCTCGAGCACAGCACGCATAGAACCTCCGGCAATTACACCGGTACCGTGTGCAGCAGGCTTGATGAGTACTTTGGCAGCACCCTCTTTGGCCCACTGATCATGAGGAACCGTTCCTTTCATAACAGGCACCTTGATCAGGTTCTTCTTAGCGTCTTCGATACCCTTGGTGATGGCTTCTTGCACCTCCTTGGCTTTACCCAAACCATGGCCAACCACGCCGTTTCCGTTACCTACCACCACTAAGGCAGAGAAACTGAAGGCACGTCCACCCTTGGTGGTCTTCACCACACGATTAATGGCCACCACTTTGTCTTTCAGCTCCAGGTCACCGGCCTTTACTCTGTTTACATTGAGTTTTGACATGTATGTTTTTTTTGTCGTTGTTGTTTGGTATAAATTAGAACTGTAATCATCCCGAACGGTATACGTCGGCAACAGACTTTACACGTCCGTGATAGAGATATCATC
>JBJTFT010000090.1:0-5807 GCA_046093525.1 Sphingomonadales bacterium
ACAATGAGGGTTTCGTTATAGCAGGTGGCTGTGCTTTCGTTCAAACGTCTTGTTCGCGGTAAGAGAGGGTTAGTTCAGTCAGTTCCGTATGTACTTTGCGGCATTGTACTCCCGCTGTTTCGAGCATACGGCGAGAAGCCAGGGCCGCCTCTTGCCCCTTGTATTTATCGGATAAATAAATTACTTCTTTGATCCCCGCTTGAATGATGGCCTTTGCGCATTCATTGCAAGGAAAAAGAGCCGTGTAGATCTTACAGCCACCCAGGTCCATGCCAATGTTATTGAGAATGGCATTTAGTTCGGCGTGACAAACGTAGGGATACTTGGTATCCAGAAAGGCACCTTGCTTATCCCAGGGAAAATCGTCATCGTGGCAACCCGCGGGTAATCCATTGTAGCCCGCTCCAACAATCTTATGTTGGGCATTGACAATACAGGCGCCCACCTGGGTGCCGGGGTCTTTGCTGCGGCGGCCCGATAAAAGGGCCACGCCCATAAAGTATTCGTCCCAGCTAATGTAGTCTTGTCTTTTTTTAGTGGCCAATTTTTTGCTGTAGGTTTTTATCGATCGCGTCCAGAAATTCTTCGGTGTATAGATAATGCTCTCCGTGCTTGACCTTATTGCCGTGAAGACAAACTGCCAGGACTTTGGTCATCTTGCCGGACTCGACCGTTTCGATGCAGACCTTTTCTAGGGTCTCGCAAAAATCGATCAAGGGTTGATTGTTGTCGAGCTTACCTCTAAAGGCCAACCCTCTGGTCCAGGCAAAGATGCTGGCAATGGGGTTGGTGCTGGTTGGTTTACCTGCCTGGTGATCGCGGTAGTGGCGAGTAACGGTTCCATGTGCCGCCTCGGCTTCCATCGTCTTTCCGTCGGGCGTAATGAGTACAGAAGTCATCAGCCCCAAGGAGCCAAAGCCCTGCGCCACCGTATCGCTTTGCACATCACCATCATAATTCTTACAAGCCCATACAAAGTTGCCATTCCATTTTAAGGCGCTGGCCACCATATCATCGATCAGACGATGTTCATAGACAATATTGGCGGCCTCAAAGGCGCTCTTGAATTCTTGCTCGTAGATCGTTTGAAAAATATCCTTGAAGCGCCCGTCATATTTTTTTAAGATCGTATTCTTGGTCGATAAATACAAAGGCCACTTTTTACTCAGGGCCATGTTAAAGCAACTGCGGGCAAATCCGCGTATGCTCTCATCGGTGTTATACATGCTGAGCGCAACGCCGTCTCCCTTAAAGTGGAAGACCTCAAAGGTTTGGGCTTCGCTGCCATCGTCGGGGGTAAAGGTCATCGTAAGTTTTCCTTTGCCTTTGATGACGGTATCGGTAGCGCGGTATTGGTCGCCAAAGGCATGACGACCCACAATGATGGGAGCCGTCCAGTTTGTCACTAGTCGGGGTACGTTGCGGATCACGATAGGCTCGCGAAAAACAGTGCCATCTAAAATATTTCGAATCGTGCCGTTAGGGCTCTTCCACATTTGTTGCAAGGAGAATTCTTTTACACGAGCCTCATCGGGAGTAATGGTCGCGCACTTGATGCCCACACCGTATTGTTTGATCGCTTCGGCCGCATCGACCGTAACCTGGTCTTTGGTCTTGTCGCGATATTCTATGCCCAAGTCGTAGTACTTGATATCCACATCGAGGTAGGGTAAGATCAGTTTATTCTTGATAAAGGCCCAGATAATGCGCGTCATTTCGTCTCCGTCGAGTTCAACTACAGGATTCGATACCTTGATTTTTGCAGCCATGAAAAAAGATTAGTTAATCAATAGAATAAAATCGATACAAATTGAATGGCGTGAAAGTAAGATTTTGTTACAGAAGTTTAGCCCAGTGATACATCTAATATCATCATCACCAAAAAGCCGGCAATAAAGGCCAAGACCGAACGGTCCGTATAGCGATCTCGCTGTGTTTCGGGGATAACTTCTTCTACCACCACAAAGATCATGGCGCCGGCCGCAAAGGCAAGCGCAAACGGAAGAACAGGCTGTACGAACACGACGGCCAAGGCCCCTATGACCCCTGCCAGCGGTTCTACGATGGCCGAAAGCTGGCCATACCAAAAACTTTTGAAGCGGCTTACCCCATTTCTTCGCAGTGGCATCGATACGGCGATCCCTTCGGGAAAATTCTGAATGCCTATACCGATGGCTAGTGTAATGGCGCTGGCTACCGAAGCATCTTCCATGCCCAAGGCCGCCGCACCAAAGAGCACACCGACGGCCAGGCCCTCGGGAATATTATGCAGGGTGATGGCCAAAATAAGCAAGGTGGTCTTATGTAATTTGGTTTGCAATCCCTCTGATTCTTCGAGGCCAAAGTTCAAATGCAAATGAGGCATCACACGATCGAGCATGTAAATGAACAAGGCGCCCAATAAGAAGCCGACGGCAGCGGGCATCCAGCTAAAACCCGGGTATAATTTTTCGGAGATCTCAATGGCCGGATTCAGGAGCGACCAAAAACTGGCGGCCACCATTACCCCACCCGTAAATCCCAGCATGGGGTCTAGCATCGACCTGTCCATGCCCTTAAAGAAAAAGACCAACGAAGCCCCCAGGGCGGTCAATAGCCAGGTAAAGGTGGTGGCCAGCAGAGCCGACCAGATAGGACCAATTTGAAAAAAGAGTTGTTCTAGTTGTTCCATGCTAAAAGTGTGAATGTAAAATTAATGAAATGGTCTCTTGTCCTTTTATAAGAATTTGTTTAAATCGACTATATTCGATTTACGTGATCAGGTCTTGCTACATCCCCGTTTTGTTCATCTTATTGATCGCTTACGGCTGTCAAGAAGAAAGAACGATCTCGTTGCAAGGGGATGAGCCCGTTGCACCCGCCGATTTCGTTCGATTTTTTGAACCACTCGCCCTTCCTTACACGCTTGCCGATTCCTCGCTTTTGGCCAAGCCCAACGACTCGCTCGCCATCAGTTTGGTCAACTTGAGGACCCTGCTTCCCGATACCTTGATAGAGAAGTTCAAACAAAAGGGGAGTATTGGACGCTTCTACGCCATAGGAAAGATTGCCGTGCCCGATGGAGAGACCTATTTGTTGATCAGACAGCAAGGTCGTTCGGGAGCTCGGGTATGGGTCTGTGCCGTTACTGCCGATAATACGTTCGTGACGGCGCTTCAGACCTTGTCGATGCCAAGAGTAAGTGATATTGCGCAACACATGAATGTCGATCGTCGTTTTTTGTTGTCGGTCACCAAACAAAGAAAGAATACCGACGGATCGCTGGCCGAAGGAAAAGAGGTCTTTGTATTTAATCAAGCTGCAGGTCTCTTTACACTCATCATGACAGAAGCGCTCGATGAAAAGCCTACCGAGCTTGTCAATCCTATCGACACCTTACCGACCGCTCATCGTTATGCGGGCGACTATACCAATGGAAAAATGAATCTGGTGTCGGTGCGTGACGGACGCCGCCCGGACCGCGTGAGCTTTTTCGTACACTTCGAAAAAAAGAATGGCTCTTGCGTAGGAGAGTTAAAGGGAGAGGCGTATTGGAAATCGCCTCGTGTAGCCGAGTACCGACAAGACGGAGACCCTTGCGTACTTCAATTTCAATTTGCCGCAGGCAGCGTTACGTTGCGCGAGCAGCGATGCGGTTCGCGTCGTGGCCCGGATTGTCTCTTTGATGGGTCTTTTGTACGCAAAAAAAGGCCGGGGAATAAAAAGAAAGGTTAACTTGCGACGTTGTGTAAAAAAGACACATTATGAGTTTTACCTCTTTTGCCGTGCCTTATTCAGTGCAGGACACCTATTCCAAACGGGTCGCCTATTTTTCGATGGAGTTCGCCATTCACCAGCCACTCAAGATCTATAGCGGTGGCTTGGGATTTTTGGCCGGCTCTCATTTGCGAAGTGCGTACGAGTTGCAGCAAAACATGATCGGCATCGGAATTCTATGGAAGTACGGCTATTACGATCAGTCGCGCAACCAAGACCAGACCCTCGAGGTTACCTGGAACGAGAAGCAGTACAGCTTTTTACAAGACACCGGCATCAAGTTTCAAGTTATCATTCACGAGCATCCCGTTTGGGTAAAGGCACTTTATTTGCCACCGGAGACCTTTAAGACGGCACCGCTGTTTTTACTATCTACCGATTTGCCCGAAAACGATTATGTCTCACAGACCATCACACATCGTTTGTACGACGCGAACGTTGCTACCAAAGTGGCCCAGTTTATTTTGTTAGGGGTCGGTGGTGCTAAATTGGTCGATCTGCTGGGCTTTCAGCCCGAGGTCTATCATCTGAACGAGGCGCATGGTATCTCGGCCGCTTTTTATCTCTACCGTAAATTCAATAACAATATCGATAAAGTGCGTCGCCGACTGGTATTTACCACGCATACGCCCGAAGAGGCCGGAAATGAAAAGCACGATATCTACCTCTGTCATCGAATGAGTTATTTCTGTGGACTTAGTGTAGAAGAGGTCAAGCAGTTGTATGGTGAATCTAGCGACCAATTCAATCACTCATTGGCCGCTCTTCGCTTTGCTCGGTTGGCGAATGGCGTTTCAAAGTTGCATGGCGACGTCTCGCGAGCTATGTGGGCCAAATACGAGGGGGCTTGTCCTATCATCTCCATTACCAATGCGCAGAACTGGCGCTATTGGGCCGATAAGCAGCTCTACCGATTTAAAGAGGCAGCCGATCACTACGGACTTGATGATCGCAAGAAGTATCTTAAGAAGAGAGCCTTCGAGATCGTTGCCGATCAGACCGGAAAGTTGTTTAATCCTGATGTATTCACCATTGTGTGGGCTCGTCGATTTGCCGGCTATAAAAGAGCGGGATTGATCACCACCGACGAAGAGCGATTTGAGCGCTTGATGTCTAACACCAAGTACCCGATTCAGATCATCTGGGCAGGTAAGCCTTACCCAATGGATCATCCGGCCATAAGTGAATTTAATCAGCTGGTGCATCTGAGTAAAAAATACAAGAACATGGCCGTACTCGTCGGCTACGAACTAACCTTATCAAAGCGTCTTAAGCAAGCGGCTGATTGCTGGTTAAATAATCCGCGGGTACCCCGCGAGGCATCGGGTACCAGTGGTATGACGGCCTCTATGAATGGAGCGGTCAATTTTTCTACCGATGATGGGTGGATACCTGAGTTTGTCAACCACGGACATAATGGATTTGTGGTACCGAAGGCCGATTACGGACAGATGGCCGTTCATGAGCAAGACGAGTACGATCTCAATAAGATCTACGAAATACTGGAGGGTCAAATTTTGCCCCTTTACTATGATCAGTACGACACCTGGCGCCAGATAATCAAGAACGGCATGCAAGACGTTCGATTTGCTTTTGAAAGCAATCGCATGGCCGACGAGTATTATCAGTTGCTCTACAAGGCAAACTGATAGGCTACGCTCTCCGTTGTAAGGGGGGCGTCGGTAATTTGTAACAAACGCTCAATAACAGCCTCAACCATCGCATCGGGGCAAGAGGCCCCGCTCGTAAGCAGTATGGTGAGGGGTCTGTGCGCAGGCAAAAAAGAAGTAGAAGTTTTTTCTTGATGCGTGTGCAGATCAAAGTGTGAAATGGTATCCACGCTGCTGATCTTATCTGCATGGCTAATAAAATACGTAGGCAGTTTCTCTTCGCAGAGCTCGACCAGGTGCGAGGTATTCGACGAATTGTACCCACCCACCACCAGGGCCAGATCGGCGTTGTGTGGAGCAGTCCGGTCACGGCCGTGTGATTATCGAGGGTCGCATAGCAGAGCGTATCGCGGGTGTCGGCTACCTGCTCTTCTTGCTGGT
>JBJTFT010000091.1:0-2623 GCA_046093525.1 Sphingomonadales bacterium
AAGAGAGACCGGCTCCAATGCCGGATGCAAAACCAACTCTGGCAAACGTAGAGAGGTAGGTCTTGATCACATTGTCTTCGTAGAACAGACATGCGATGGTATTGTTTCTTTCGTCGATGGGACTTTGGCTATTGAACTGTAATACCTGTCTGCCAAAGGACAGTGAAAGCGATCGTGATAACTTAGATCCAAAGGCATAAGTAACACTGGCCCGGGGGCTAAATTTTTGGTTACCGAATCCGTACCGCAGACCGATAAGCCCGCTTAGTGAGCGACGCGAGTCGGTGGTATCGAGATCTCTTCTCCAGCTAAGCTCGGGCTGCAACACCCACCCCTCCGCCGGATTGAAGTTCACTTGCTGCAAGACAGGATTGAGCGAAAGGGAACTGATCTCACCCCTGGCATACAAAGGTTGTCCCAGCAAAAAAAGCTTAGAGAGGGTAAATTTATTGCGCACCCTGTTGAGTGAATCAAGGTAGCGCGGATCTTTCTGTGCTCGCTCGAGGCTATCCTTAGTGGCGTAATCTTTTTTCTCGTCGGGCATCAGCGGAACGGGCCGGATCGCATCCCAATAGCCCGCATCGCGTTTATTGGCACTGTCGGCATAACGCAGCAGCGTTCGGTCAAAGAATTTTTTAACGTACTGCGGTCGGGTATTGTAATCGGTGTACACGTTCACAAAACTGCCATAGACATCGAATCCGAATTTTTTAGTGGCCGGATAGAGCACCTGGTTATGGATCAGCCAATCTCCCCTTTTGTCTTGCTGGTACAATTGTACCAGTCGAAGGGTGTCTAGCAATTCCATTTGCTGTTGCTTGGTAATAAGCAGATCGACCGAATACAATTGCCAGTCATCCTCTACGATAGTGATCTGGCCACTAAAAAGTGGCTCCATCTTTCGGCGAGGAGTTACCTCGATACGACTGATGGCCTTTCCGTTCTCATAAAAGGTCCCTAGTAATTTGTAGCGGTAAAAATTAAGCGCATTGGCCGACAGCGGAGAAACAAATCCGCGAGGGTTGATACGCGTAGAGATCATAACATTGTTTTGGTAGATGCCATACTGATCCGGAACGGCCAGGCCATAACCATCACTGCTGCCGCTGACCTTCGAAGAAACGACCTCTACCTTGCGTTTCGAAGGGCCCTCGATGGCAAACCGCGAAACAGTCTCCGACAAGTAAACGATCTTTTGCTGGCTCGAATCTCCATCCTCAAAATCGACTTTCTCTCCCATGAATTTTTTGGGATACGCCCTTAGTCGGAGCTGCCCCTTTGAATACACCTGACACGTATACGTACGAGTACGTTCTAGGTTATCCTGCTGTTTGGCAATAGTACTTCGTATAATCTCGTATGCCGGATCTTCTCCTTTAGTGAGAACCACAGCGGGCATGACCAACTCTTGGCGCTGCAACACAAAATTGACCTCAAGATCTTCTTGCTGTATCGTTACCGAAACTTTCTGTTGGGCATACCCCACGTACTGACAAAGCAGGTTGTACTTTCCAGCTGTCAGATTCAGTTCATATCGACCTTGGCTATTGGCAATGGCGCCTTTCGGAGTGCCCACTACCAGAATAGAGGCATAGGGTAATGGTTTACCCTCGGCATCTGACACCAATCCCCGTATGGATGTCGCTTGGGAGAACTGAAAACAGAAACATGTAAAAACCAGAAAAAAAACTCTACTCATAACTTTTTATAAAACCTTTCTTCTACTGTGGCTGTACTCGCGCTCTTGCGTAATGCCCGCATAGCGCGGCCAATCCCGAAAGCAATCCTCCCAGCAATCCTGTAATAAAAAGTAAGGCAGCGGCAGAGCCTCCCAACGGTAACACGAATGCGATTTTTTGAGAGAGTAAACTATGATTCTGCCAATCGATCCACCAGGCCAGTCCTCCCCAGGCCATAAACATGCCTAAGAAACCAGCCGCAAATGTCTTGGTAGCCGACTGTCCGACCGTAGCCCCTACGAGCGCGGAACCGACGACAAAACCCCACCAGGGTAACAACCCCAGTGTTCCCAGCCCTAATCCGGTAATAAAAGTGAGCAACAGGGCAATACTGAATTTCATATAAACAGATTTACGATTTTTTAAATTGAAGGAATCCTTTAACGCGCATATCGTTTTTCTCATCGCGTCGCATGAGCCAAAGCGGATGGTAAGACCCTTTCTCCCAAACGGATATATAATCATCATAAAAACGGCTTCCGGGGTTTCCACTCTGCCCGCCCGGATAAACTCCCCAGGCCTCAGTACTTTCGGTGAGGTGTACGATCATTCGCCAACTGGGACCATGACTATGTTTGATGGCATTGACGATATTACCATACCCGCCCACATTCAATCCCTTGCGGGCAAAAGCGGGCAACGCATCTTTAAGTAAATGATACACCGAAGGGCTCATGAACTTAGACCACTCAAGTTTCTGCTCAGCTGCTTTTTTATCGAGTACAGCACAAGCTCGTTTAAAAGCCAGCGTTACGATATCGGGCAGGGTTTCGATGGCCGTCGTGCGAATATCGTCCGCAAATGATAAGGTCGAATCGTTGAGGAGCAGTTCCAGTGTGGTTTGTTCGGTGGGCCAGGTGGCCAGCGGATCGGTCTTAGTAAGC
>JBJTFT010000092.1:0-3123 GCA_046093525.1 Sphingomonadales bacterium
CTCTACTACAATATCATACTAACACGGCATCAAAATAAAAATTATTACACACTCTTTGGATTTGACCCCAACAATGCCAGAAGCAACATTAAATGGCTCGATGTTTTGCAATTCAATGCTAAGGGAGAGCCGGTCTTTGGCGGGCCTTTCTTTAGCTACGAAAAAGACAGCATTCCTACCCCGCCCCGTCACCGGGTGTCGTTAGAATTTAAAAAAGGAGCCCGGGTGCTGCTAGATTACGTGGCAGAGCTAGATATGATCTTGGTCGATCATTTGATCTCTGAGAACAACGACCCCGATAGCAAGTACACCTATATTCCCGACGGCGATCAAGAAGGATTCAAATGGTCCAATGGAAAGTGGATGCACATCAACAAGGTATTTACGCTGCAATTGCAAGACGGGCAAGCACCTCGAGAGCAGCCCTTGTTCGATGGTCCAAAGCCGCCCGCAAAGTTGCCGACCCAACAACCGATAAAAGGGAAAGGATAGTTTTAAAAGATCACCCACGACTACTGGGGCTAGTTCAGAACCGTTTCAACAGAGGGTAGCCGTTACTCGTCTAATTTAAGCACCGCTAAGAAGGCCTCTTGCGGCACTTCTACGTTACCGATCTGCCGCATTCTTTTTTTACCTTCTTTTTGCTTTTCGAGAAGCTTCCGCTTACGGCTAATATCACCCCCGTAACATTTAGCGGTCACATCTTTTCGCATGGCAGAGATATTCTCGCGAGCCACTACTTTGGCTCCAATGGCGGCCTGAATGGCGATCTGAAACTGTTGGCGAGGCAACAGCTCCTTTAATTTTTCGCAGAGCTTGCGACCGAACTCTTGGGCACGGCTACGGTGAATGAGGGCCGAGAGCGCATCCACCTTATCGCCATTTAACAGAATATCCATCTTAACGATATCACTTTCTCGATAACCGATGGGATGATAGTCGAAAGAGGCGTATCCACGCGTTTGCGATTTGAGCTTATCGTAAAAATCGAATACGATCTCGGTTAGAGGCATTTCAAAGATCAACTCAACACGCGTGGGAGTCAGATAGCTTTGATTGATCAATATTCCACGCTTGCCCAAACAAAGTGTCATGATATTTCCAATATAATCGGGCTTGGTGATGATCTGTGCTTTAATAAAGGGCTCATCGATATGATCGGTCTTGACCGGATCGGGAAACTCGGTAGGGTTATTGACTATGACTACTTCGCCTTTGGTAGTGGTGGCAATAAAGCTTACGTTAGGCACGGTAGTAATTACCGTCTGGTTAAATTCCCTCTCGAGCCTTTCTTGGATGATTTCCATGTGCAGCATCCCTAAAAAGCCACAACGAAAGCCAAAGCCCAGCGCCTGCGAAGTTTCGAGTTCGAATGTAAGGGAGGCATCGTTGAGCTGCAACTTATCCATACAATCCCTGAGCTCTTCGAACTCATCGGTATTGACCGGAAATATACCGGCAAATACCATGGGCTTAACCTCTTCGAAACCCTTTATCTGCTCCGGATGGAGATTACTGGCCACGGTAATGGTATCACCCACTTTTACCTCTTTGGCATTTTTAATACCGGTGATAATATATCCCACATCGCCGGTAGAGACCTGGTTCTTTTCGGTCATCTTTAGTTTGAGTATACCCACCTCGTCTGCTCCATATTCCTGACCGGTCGAAACAAATTTTACTTTATCGCCCTTTTTGATACTCCCGTTCATGATGCGGTAGTACACAATGATGCCACGAAACGAATTGAAAACCGAATCGAAGATCAGCGCCTGCAAAGGAGCATCGGGGTTTCCTTTTGGACAAGGGATTCTCTCCACGATGGCCGCGAGCACCTTATCTACCCCCAGTCCGGTTCGACCGCTGGCGTGCAAAATATCTTCGCGCTTACAACCGATCAAATCAACAATTTGGTCTTCGACCTCCTCGATCATCGCCCCGTCCATATCGATCTTATTGATGACAGGAATGATCTCTAAATTATTTTCAATTGCAAGATATAAATTGCTGATTGTCTGCGCTTGTATGCCTTGTGTAGCGTCTACTAAAAGAAGACACCCCTCGCAAGCGGCTAAGGCCCGGCTTACCTCATAACTAAAGTCTACGTGGCCCGGTGTATCGATCAAATTTAAGATATATTCTTGCCCGGTCGTATGCCGGTAGTTGATCTGAATAGCATGGCTTTTAATGGTGATTCCCTTCTCGCGCTCCAGGTCCATGTCGTCGAGCACCTGGTCCATCATATCGCGCTCACTGATCGTATTGGTGGCTTGCAAGAGTCGGTCTGCCAGGGTAGACTTACCATGGTCAATATGCGCGATGATGCAGAAATTCCTGATGTTCTTCATAGAGCGATACCCTTCGTTTTCGGCACCGCAAAGGTAGGCCTTTTACAGCTATCAAGAGGCGGATCTTTGCTTGATCTGGTTCCAAATGGCGTCCATCTCTGCCAGGGTCATATCACTGAGGGAGCGGCCGGCCACAGCGGCCTCTTTTTCTAACAGGGTAAAGCGATGAATGAACTTTTTATTGGTACGCTCCAAGGCAGTTTCAGGATCGATCTTTAAAAAACGGGCATAGTTGATCAACGAAAAGACCAGATCGCCAAATTCCTCCTCTACCTTATCCTGTCCCCCCTCTTTGGCAGACAACGCGATCGCCTCTTTGAGCTCACCCAGCTCTTCTTGGACTTTATCCCACACCTGCTCTCGGTGATCCCACTCAAAACCCACTTGCTTTGCTTTCTCTTGCAACCTAAGTGACTTGATAGTGGCCGGCAACGAACGAGGAACTCCTTGCAATACCGAGGTTTTACCCTCCTTTAACTTTAGCTGCTCCCAATTTCGCTTTACATCTTCCTCGTCATTTACCACTACATCTCCATAGATATGCGGATGACGATGCACCAGCTTGTTGCAGATACCCTCTATTACATCGTTGAGCTCAAACTGCTTTTGCTCGGCCCCGATCTTGGCATAAAAAACGATATGAAGCAACAGATCGCCCAACTCCTCTTTGATAAGGGCAAAGTTTCCATCCGTAATGGCATCGCCCAACTCAAAGGTTTCCTCGATGGTCAATGATCGCAGTGATTCAATGGTTTGCTTTTTATCCCATGGACAT
>JBJTFT010000093.1:0-4270 GCA_046093525.1 Sphingomonadales bacterium
CGATCTTCACGTGCCGCTGCATGCCTGCAGTAATCATAATGGACAATTAACAGGGCAGCAGGGCATTCATGGCTTTTGGGAAAGCCGGGTGCCGGAATTGCTGGCCGAAAAAGAGTGGGACTTCATAATCGGTCCGGCCCAGTATTACCGAGATCCCCTTTCGCTAATCTGGAGAAGGGTGCTCCAAAGTGCAGCAGCGGCAGATACCGTTTTACGCGTAGAAAAAATGTTAAGAGCGCAATTTAGCAGCGATCAGGTGTATGCCTACGAAGAGAGAAACGGACAACTCACAAGACAGTTTTCTTCGGCTTACACTACGGCCTACGATCAGCTACTGCATGGAATGATTGAACGCAGAATGAGAGCCTCAGTTGAGGCAGTTGCCTCTTACTGGCTCACTGCCTGGATTAATGCCGGACAACCCCCCTTAAAAACGCTGGCCCGACAACCTCTTTCGGATAATGCATTACTTTCTATGCAACAACTAGAGGCTGCTTATAAGAACAACCCTATCAAAGGCCGCGAACACGATTAGGTATGTTACATTTGCCGTGATGAAGCTCCACAACTTCAATGCCGGCCCCTCGGCTCTTCCTGCCGAAGTAATTGAGCAAGCCGTACAGGCATTGCATAACTTCAATAATTCGGGATTATCGCTGCTAGAGATCGGACATCGTACCTCGCTATTTGTTCCGGTAATGGAAGAAGCCCGGCAGCTGGTGCGCGAGCTCATGCAACTTGATGCCGATCACGAAGTGCTGTTGTTACATGGAGGAGCCACTCTTCAGTTTCTACAGGTACCCACTAATTTACTTGATCCAAGTGGAGTGGCTTCGTATACCGAAACAGGCACCTGGTCTATCAAAGCCATTAAAGAAGCCTCTTTACTGGGACAAGTGTCTAATGCCGGATCTAGTGCCCCGGATAATTTTACCACCATTCCTACCTCGTTAGGGATCGATCCCCGATCTGCTTATTTGCATATTACCACCAACGAGACCATTGCCGGTACCCAGTGGCATCGAATACCCTACGACTATAACTGCCCGTTGGTGGCCGATATGAGCAGTGACATCTTAAGTCGCTCTCTCGATTTTAATCGCTTTGATCTGATCTATGCCGGAGCCCAAAAAAATTTGGGAGCGGCTGGCGTTTGCCTGGTGGTGGTCAATAAAACCTGCTTAGGGAAAACAACTAGAACGATTCCCTCTTTTTTAGATTATCAACTGCATATTAAAGAGGGCAGTATGCTCAATACGCCACCCGTTTTTGCCGTGTATGTACTGCTGCTAACCCTACGTTGGCTAAAAGCAAATGGAGGAGTGGCCGCCATGGAAAAAAACAACCTGCAAAAAGCTACCTTGCTCTACGAAACGCTCGAACATATTCCGCTGTTTAGCTTACCCGTTAGAAAAGAAGATCGCAGCCACATGAACGCCGTGTTTTTAATAAAGGATGCGGCCCTGGAAAAAGAATTTGCAGCTGCCGCAAAGGCAGAGGGGATGATCGGTATAGACGGACATCGCAGCGTAGGAGGATTCAGGGTTTCGTTATACAATGCTATTTCGTTGGCATCGGTACAAACATTAGTCAATTTTATACATGAGTTTGCTCGTAAAAAAAGTTGAACATGACCTCTATCTTACCTTTTAAAGCCTTGCGCCCCGCCATTTCACTGGCCCCGCTGGTAGCTTCTCGTCCGTATGATGTGCTTAATAGCAAAGAAGCACGCGCGGTAGCAAAAGATAATGCCTATTCGTTTTTACATGTAACCAAATCGGAGATCGATCTGCCAGAAACTACGGACATACATAGTCAAGTTGTGTACGATAAGGCTAACGAGAATTTACAGCGCTTTATACAAGAGGGCACCTTATTGCAAGAAGAAAAGCCCTGTTACTATATTTACCAGCTAACCATGAATGGGCGCAGTCAAACCGGACTGGTCGTCGTTTCTTCGGTAGAAGATTATCACCAAGACCGCATCAAAAAACATGAGTTTACCCGTCCCGAAAAAGAAAAGGATCGCATTGAGCATATGCATACCATCAAAGCGCAGACGGGTAATGTGTTTTTAGCGATGCGCGACGTGCCTGCGCTCAACCTGCTGATGCAAGCAGAGCAGCAACGAACCCCCCTTTATGATTTTGTAGCCGAGGATGGCATTCGTCATTGTATATGGGTAGTAGATGAGCCAACCAGCATCGACGCCATTACCAACTTGTTTCGAGATCAAGTACCGTGCACCTATATCGCCGATGGACATCATCGGGCAGCCTCGGCCGCCAAAGTAAGTGCAGCACTACCCGATCGCCCCGAAGCCCGCTATTTTTTAACAACAATCTTTCCGGCCAGCCAGCTGGCCATTATGGATTATAACCGCGTAATCAAAGATCTCAACGGGCATAGTACCGCATCGTTTATCGAAAAGCTGCAAGCCGATTTTGTAGTAGCTCCCAGCGAAAAAGCCGTGCGCCCCTCACACTTGCATACATTCGGCATGTATCTAGACGGATCGTGGTATAGGCTGCAGGCCAAAGAAGGCACCTATACCCATGACCCCATTGGCGTATTAGATGTAACCATTCTCACCCGTTGTATTTTAGAAAAGTTACTCGCCATTACCGATCAACGCACCGATACCCGTATTGATTTTGTAGGGGGAATTCGCGGCCTAGAGGAATTGGAAAAAAGAGTGAACAGTGGAGAGATGAAGGTCGCCTTTAGTTTATACCCCGTTAGCATTGAACAACTTTTTGCCATTGCCGACAGCGGAGAAGTAATGCCGCCCAAAAGCACCTGGTTCGAACCTAAACTACGCGACGGACTCCTTACGCATCTACTATGAAAAAAGTAATTGGCGCTATTTTTTGGCTATTGTTGATGGGAACTGCACGGGGGCAAGATCTTTCGCTACGCGAGTGGCAACTGCGTGCGCTTGATTTCAATAATCGTGGCGACCATACCAATGCCGTTATCGTATTGCAACAAGGATTAAAGCAACACCCCCATGCACTCGTTCTTCAAAAAGACCTGACCACGAGTTTATTGCTCAAAAGAGATTTTGCAGCAGCGCGTCAATTGGCGCTTTCGTTGGTGGAACGCCCTGATGCCGATGAAGCTTGCTTTCAGCTGGGAGGAAATGCCCTCAAGGCCCTAGAAGAGGTTAAAGAATGCGAAAAGCTATATGCAAAGGGGATCAAGAAATTTCCAAAGAGCGGGCCCTTACACAGTGAGATGGGCGAGTTGCTATGGTCATTCAAAGACAAGCGAGCCATCACCTATTGGGAAGAGGGTATTCAAGCGGACCCCAACTATAGCGGTAATTATTATAATGCCGCTCTCTATTATAGCAAAACCGAGTGGCGGTGGCGCACGGTATTATATGGTGAGATCTATGTGAACATGGAAAGTAGAAGCGAAAGAGCACCGGTCATTAAAAAATTACTTTGGGAAACGTACCAACAAAAGATAATGAGCCCCACGGCTGCAACTGCAGTAAAACTTTCTCCATTCGAAACAGCTGTAGCTACCACTTTCGATAAGGCCTCGATCGTAATGGCGCAAGGGCTCAGCACGGAAACCCTCACAATGGCACGCACCCGCTTTGTGCTGGATTGGTTTAAGCAATATGGCGAACGCTACCCCTTCAGGCTCTTTGACCATCACCAACAATTATTAAAGGCCGGTCTGTTTGAGGCGTATGACCAATGGCTTTTCGGAGAGGCCGAAAATAAGCCTCGATTTATGCAATGGAAAAGCGGCAAAGTTGAAGAGTTTTCTAAACTAGAGGGCTTTTTATTGAACAGAGTCTTTAAGCTTACGAGGTACCCCTATCTTTTCTGACGACCAGCCATCTTGGGCTAGCACCTAAAAAAAGGCCACCATCGAGATAAGCCGGTTAGACCGAATTTATTAACTTGTAGGTCCCGCTGTGGGACCTTGTAGAGTACCGTAAACGCTTGCCACCATGAACCAACCTACCCGTTTATTTGACTGTTTGGCGCTCAAACTAGCCCAACATCCACTCGAAGATATGCTGGCCGGAAAAGAAGGCGGCCAATGGAAAAAGTACAGTACCGCGACTGTAAAAGAAATGGTAGACCGACTAAGTGCCGGTTTACTTTCGATCGGTATCGGGGCCGGAGATATGACTCCGGAAGGAAGAGACAAGGTGGCCCTTCTTTCTAAGAACCGACCAGAGTGGGTAATGGTCGATTTAGCTGTGCAGCAGATCGGTGCCATTCTAACGCCTCTTTATCCTACCATC
>JBJTFT010000094.1:0-4471 GCA_046093525.1 Sphingomonadales bacterium
GATTGTCAGATTCTTGAGTTTATTGGCCCCTTTGATATAGGCATCGCTACCGATCCATACGTCTTTGATGATATCGCAATTTTTGATGACGGTACGCTCACCGATCTTTCCGTAGTAGCCTCTTTTTCGGTCGAACTTATCATCGGTATACTCCTTGAGTTTCTCCAGCAGGGCATGGTCGGCCCGGTACTTAGACCAGATCCAGGCATCGGCAGCCAGCATGCCATTGAAGGGAAGCACTTTGCGCCCTCCATTCTCGTTACAGATCTCCATCCAGATCCGTACCGACTCCTCTTCTCCTTGTTTGACGATGCCGTTTCCGAACTTGGCATGGTTAGAGACGGAAAGCTCTTTGATGTTGACGAGCATTACATCGTTGCCCACAATGTAATGACTCATAAAACTGACCTGGTCAATGACCACGTTGTCTCCAAGGTCGCAGCTGATGATCGTGCTGTTGTAGATGCCTACGGGCATCCGAAGATTATTGAATTCGTGAAAGAAGGGCTGCAAGACACCGATGCGAATGCGTCCGAAGAAGCTACAGCGTTTGATGAGCCTGGCATCGAAGGGATCGGCTACCTCTACGTGATTCCAGTCATCGGCGCTATTGTCGTTCTTTTGCAGTATCTGTATTTCTTTGGCGTTTAGTTTGCGGTAGGGGTGACCGCTGCGGTGCTGGCGATCGCGTAAATAAAATTCATCCTTGCCTTTGGGAAGGTAGGGTTTTTCAATAAAGCCAAATCCCAGCGAAGAGACGGGTTGTTTGCGGATGATATTCATAGGCGAGACTAAAGTATCAGGTTGATGAATTTGCTATTTTTTGTTCTTCCATGTGGAAGTGGCAGACTTACTCTACGGTCACCGACTTGGCAAGGTTGCGGGGTTTGTCGACATCGCAACCTTTTTCTATTCCAATATAGTAAGCCAGTAGTTGTAGCGGGATCACATTGAGTAAGGGCGCCAGCATTTCATCGGCGGCGGGTACGGTCAGGTGTGCCTCGCAGAGTTCGATGGCGGCTTGGTCTTCTTCTGTAACGATCCCGATCACCCTTCCTTTTCTGGCTTTGATCTCTTGCATGTTGCTCAGTACTTTCTCGTGGTAGGAGTCTTTGGTAGCTACCACGACCACTGGCAGCTGGTCATCGACCAGTGCAATCGGTCCGTGTTTCATTTCAGCGGCTGGATATCCCTCTGCATGAATGTAGGAGATCTCCTTAAGCTTAAGGGCACCTTCGAGCGCGATCGGAAAATTATAGCCCCGTCCCAAGTACAAAAAGTCGCGTGCCTGCGCATATTGTTTGGCGATCTGTTGTATGGGTTCGACATCGGATAGGATCTTCTCCACTTTAGCGGGGATCGCTTCTAGTTCGTGCAGTAGTAAAGACAATCGTTCGGCGCTGATAGTGTTTCTCAGTTGCGCGATCTTGAATGCGATCATGGTGAGAACGGCGAGTTGCGCCGTAAACGCCTTGGTAGAAGCGACTCCGATCTCTGGCCCAGCATGCGTATAAGCGCCAGCGTGGCTCATTCTGGCAATGGAGGAGCCCACTACATTGACCACGCCCAGTATGATGGCTCCTTTTGCTTTGGCATTTTCGATGGCCACCAGTGTATCGGCGGTCTCACCGCTTTGCGAGATGGCCAGGATAATATCGCCGGGATGGATGACAGGATTTCGGTACCGAAACTCCGACGCGTACTCGACCTCTACATTAAGCCTGCAACACTCCTCGAAAATATATTCGGCCGTTAGTCCTGCATGCCAACTGGTGCCGCAAGCGATCATAACGATTCGGTTGGCTTTTTTCAGCGCTTCGCTATGCTGCTCGATTCCGCTCAGCGTTATGGTGCCGTCTTCGGCATGCAGCCTTCCGCGCAGGCAATCGAAAATGGTCTTGGGTTGCTCAAAGATTTCTTTGAGCATAAAATGTTCGTATCCTCCTTTTTCGATGGCCGCTAATTCTAGATCTAGTTTTTGTACGTACGGTGTCAGACGTTCATTGCCCAAATTTTTTAAGACCAGCTCTTGTGGTCTTACAATGGCCAGCTCGTAGTCATTGACATAAACGACCTCTTTCGTATACTCGAGCATCGGAGAGGCGTCCGATCCCAAAAAATGCTCTCCCTGGCCCACGCCGATCACCAATGGACTTCCTTTTCGGGCGGCAATGATCGTATCGGGCATCTCCTGATCGATCAGTAAGATCACATAGGCGCCCGTAACCCGCTTTAGCGCGATACGGATGGCTTCTTCGAGCGAACAGGCATTATTGAGCTTTATTTCCTCTATAAAATTCAACAACACTTCGGTGTCGGTATCACTTTTGAATTGGTAGCCCTTACTGAGCAGCTCTTGTTTAAGTTGGCCATAATTTTCGATGATGCCATTGTGGATCATGGCCAGCTGTCCGCTGGCAGAGAGGTGCGGATGGGCGTTGCGGTCGCTGGGTTCTCCATGCGTGGCCCATCGGGTGTGCCCGATGCCTGTGGTTCCGCCTAATTCTTTTCCTACGATGGAATCCTCTAGCGAAGCGACCTTGCCCTTCTTTTTATACACGCGAAGGGAGGGTCCTGCCAGTGCCACCCCGGTACTATCGTAGCCTCGGTATTCCAGTCGTTTAAGTCCTTTTATTACAACAGGATAAGCAGCACGAACTCCGGTATAGCCAACAATTCCACACATAAGCAGGATTTTGTAGTGCAAACCTACGCACAGGGGTGCGTTTTTCAATAAATCCTGCAGAAAAACGCATTGCTCAAAACAAAAAATAAATGGTAGGTAATCACCCTTATTAATCTGTCAATCAACCCAGTAGGTCACTGAGCATCCAATAGGCGGTTCCAAAATAGATGAGCAGACCTGTTACATCCACCAAGGTGGCAATAAAGGGAGTCGAGGAGGTGGCGGGGTCAGCGCCCATTCGTTTGAGCAAAAGGGGTAACATAGAGCCCATCATAGTACCCCAGAGAACGACGCCGATCAATGCAGTGCCGATGGCCAGACCCACGGTGGCATAATGCGGACCAAACAAACCGAGCGAAAGATGCCCTATGGTTACGATCAGATAGCCCAAGACGCCGAGCGTGAGGCCCATAAAAAATCCTGACTTGATCTCTCTGCGGGCAATGCGCCACCAATCCTGAATGGTGATCTCGCCCAGTGCTAGCGCTTGAATGATTAGTGTAGCCGCCTGCGAGCCACTGTTACCCCCACTGGAAATGATCAGCGGAATGAACGTTGATAACACCAGCACCTGTTCCAGCGTTTGCTGAAAGCCCGACATGGCGGCGATAGTGAAGGTTTCTCCCACAAATAGGATCAGCAACCAGATGATCCGTTTTTTGTAGAGTTTCAGCAAGGGAATGTCGAGGTAGGGTTCTTCGAGTACCTCGGTGCCTCCCATTTTTTGCATGTCTTCGCTAAACTCCTCACTGGTCACCCACAAGATATCATCGATGGTTACGATACCCAATAATTTATTGCTTTGGCTAACGACCGGAAGAGCCACCCGGTTATTCATTTTGAAGATCTCTCCGGCGGTCTCCTGGTCATCTTCGGGATGAAGCGCAATGACCCTTCCGTCGATAAGTTCTTCTACTTTTTTATTCGGATCGCTCAAGATGATATCACTAATGCGGATATCGTCGATCAGCTCTCCCTTTTCGTTGATCACGTAAATAACGTTGATCGTCTCGCTGTCCTTTCCATATTTGCGGATGGTGGCAAAGACCTGCTCTACGGTATCTGCGGCATACACATATACGTAGTCGGGTGTCATCAGTCGTCCGATACTGTTTTCGGGGTATCCCAATAAGGAGAGCGTGATCTTTCTCTCTTCGGGGTCGAGTAGTTTGATGAGCTCTCTAACCACATTGCTGGGTAATTCCTCTAAAAAATCGGTACGGTCATCGGCCGGTAATTCATTGAGTAGCGAGGCCGTTACAGAGGCCGGCAGTTTATGGATGATGCTTTTCTGAGAGGAGATATCCAAGATCTTGAACACACTGGCCGCCCGGTGCATAGACATCGACGTGATGATCGTGATATCCTCATCGGCATAGACGTCCACCAGCTCGGCCACATCGCTGATATTTTGGTCATCCAAAAAATCGCGAAGGGCCGCTGTCTCTCCCGATCGCAGCAATGCCTCGAATTCGGAAGCCAATAAAGCTTGTGTTTGCTCGGCCGACATGCTTCAAAAGTACAAAGGAATGTGCGTACTTTACGGTACGTTTTGTTATGCTTTTACCCTGTCTCTTTGTGGCCCCATCGATGCAAAAGGGCAGGGGTGTGTTTACCGACGAGCCGCTGCAAGCAGGCCAGCTAATTGAGTGCTCACCGGTTATCGTGCTTAGCCAAGCAGATCGTGCCTTGTTAGATAAAACACGATTGCACGACTATATTTTCGAGTGGGATTTACGCCATCTACAAAGTTGCATGGCACTCGGGTATGTACCCCTCTATAAC
>JBJTFT010000095.1:0-6442 GCA_046093525.1 Sphingomonadales bacterium
GGACCGAGCTGGGTGACCTCAAGGGTGTACATTCCATGACCGATATTACCGGATTTGGGCTAATGGGGCATCAGGAAGAAATTGTAAAAGGAGGCAACGCGAGCGCGGCCATCTACTATGACCGACTGCCCATATTACCCAACGTAAAAGAGTTGATCGCCCAACGCGTGTTTCCCGACGCCACTACGCGCAACTGGAGTGCTTATCAAGATAAGATACGATTTGAAAAAGGAGTGAATGTAATGGAGGCCTTTACACTGTTGCCCGATCCGCAAACCAATGGCGGTCTGTTGTTAAGCGTGGCCCCCGATGCCCTCGAAACCGTGCAAGAACTATTAAAAGAAAAGGGCTACGGCACACACCTAGAGCCGATCGGAAAAATTATAACACAAGAAGAAAAGACATTGATCGTTTACCCAAATTAGGCTTGGGTGGGTGAGTGCCGTCGCTTCTACAACGATACGATGCAACTGCGCGCACTCAAAAAACCAGGTTCTCCTTATTACGAATTTGATCTACAGGCAACTCCGCCACCAGCTGTACGGCCGCTATGCTGCGAATAGTTTGAATGGTCTGCTGCAGAGACTTATCGCTTACGTCATCTTCTTTCATCAACCATAAAAAATCGAGGTGCTTGAACTCGGGCAATAAAAACTCACCGTCAAACTTATTATTATAGATGTAGTGCTCGAGCGACCCGGTGGGTTCGCGATACTCGTAGACAGAAAAAAAATACTCGCGCTTTTTGTAGATGCGCTTTATCTCTAACTCGTTGATGCGAAAATCAAGACCGATCACATTGTTGAGATGCCAGCAAAACTGGTAGCCGCGAATGGGCGCTACAATGCCCAGTAGGCGCGTTCCCTCGAAAAAAGCTTCGGTGATCAGCGAATTATCGAGCACCAGTTTATTGACCCGCTCTGCCATAGATTAGTCAATACAAGGTACGACTTATCGTGGTTAGAACTGTATGTCGGCCACCAGTTGCTCACCGCCCCGCTGGTAAATGACCTTTACCTGATCGCCTTTTTTAAACTTGCCAAGCGTTTGCATATAGCTTTCCATAGAGCCGATCTTATAGTCGCCGATCTGCAACACAATATCGCCGGCTTTTAGTCCGGCCTTTTGCGCAGGCTTGCCCTCACTAATACCATCAGCCCTGACTCCGACGCCGCTATAGGTGTAGTCTGGCATGATCCCCATTGACACACTAAACCGAGCAGTGGTGGTGGTCTGTGTTTCGCGGGTCTTTAAAAAAGCAAGGCGGCCGCCCTTATCGGTTTGGCCGATCACTTGCTCTATGTGGCGAAGTATAGTAACCATTCCCTTGTAGTTGATCTTATCGGCATCATCGCTGGGTTTATGGTAATCGGTATGCAAGCCGGTAAAATAGAAAAGCACCGGAATATCCTTTCTGTAAAAAGAAGTATGGTCGCTGGGGCCCGAGCCACTCGAATCGATCTTTACACTAAAACTTCCTTTGGAGGTACTATTAATAACAGAAGACCAATAGGGTGAGGTACCATAACCCCCAATGGTAACGGTCTTGGTGCTGTCGTTAAGACGACCGACCATATCCATATTGATCATATAGTTGATCGATCTTAGGTCGATGGTAGGATTCTCAACAAAATGTTTGGACCCATACAACCCTAATTCCTCTCCCGAAAAAGCGATCAATAAATAATTGTTCGAACGAGCGGACGATTTTTTTAATTCGTAACCCAGTGCCAACAGGGTAGCCGTACCACTGGCATTGTCGTCGGCCCCATTATGTATGGCGGCCTCTTTTTTCTCATAACGCGAATTTCCATCTTCGCCATAGCCCAGATGATCGAAGTGCGCACCCAATACAACAGTGGTGGCAGCGCCGTTATCAATATACCCGACCACGTTCGATCCGGTTCTGATCTGATCGGCCATCGTAGCACGGGCCGAGATCTCGAGCGACGCTACTTCTTGATTGGTAAATGCAGCCACGGCAGCATTCTTAACATAAAAGACGGGAATGGAAACCTGGGGCAATTTATCTTTTGAGTTAAAACTCAGCTTATCGTCGATGGGCCCGCTGTTATACCAAAGCAGCGCGGCCGCGCCTTTTTCTTTTGCCTTTGAACTAAATTCATATACATAGCCGGGCAGATCAAAGTGGGGATTGGCCTTATTATCTTCCAGCACATCGCGCAGATCGACCAGCCAGGGAGCGCCCATCTCACGCAGGCCGGGGGTTAAGGGGGCGGTGATCGAAGCCGTAGCGCTATACGGAAATACAAAAAAATCTTTTTCAGGAACCAGCGCTTTATTGGCAATGATCATCTTGCAATCCGATCCCATCTTTTTTCCCTCGTTGACAGAAAAGGGTTGAAAATATCCATCGGTCCCTTTTGGCACCAGCCCTGCTTTACTAAACTGCTCGGCAATGTATTGCATGGCCAACTTTTCGCCGGACGTTCCGGTACGACGCCCTTCGAGACGATCATCGGCCAAAAATGTAACATGGCTAGCCAGTGCGCTTTGCAATACCTCGTTTTGTTTTTTCAGTCGCTGGGTCACAGAGCAGCCGCTGAGCACGACCCATGAACAGAACAAGGCGCTTTTAACATATGGTTTCATAGGGAGATCGTTTATCGGCTGCAAAGTTACCAACTACCAAGATGTGTTGCGCAACAAGACAGAGATTTCGAGCGGGGTTTGCCATTGAGTATCTACTTTTGCAACCAATCATTGTACATTGAACCCATCAGGTGTCCATATTGCGCTGGTCGGTAACCCCAACAGTGGAAAAAGTTCGCTTTTTAACTGTTTGACAGGGTTGCAACAAAAGGTGGGTAACTTTCCGGGCGTTACGGTCGATAAAAAAACCGGGGCCACTGCGATCGGAAGCCGGCAGGCATCTATGATCGATCTGCCAGGCACCTATAGCCTATACCCTCGACGCCTCGATGAGTGGGTCACCTATCGGGTGGTGATGAAAGAAGATGAGGAGCTCGACCCCGATCTTTTGGTGGTGGTCGTCGACGCCAGCAACCTGAAAAGAAACCTGCTTTTCTGCACACAACTTATCGATCTAAAACAACCCGTAGTGGTAGCCCTTACCATGATGGATTTGGCCCGTCGTCGTGGCATCAAGATCGACATTGCAACACTAGAGCGCGAGTTGGGGGTTGCTGTTGTAGCGGTAGATGCCCGAAAAGGCAAGGGTGTACAAGAATTAAAAAAGGCAATAGAGCTTACCCTGCAGGGCGCCTATAAAATTCCGGCCAGAGATTTTATCGACAATTATGGATTGGCGCCCGTGCCTATTCAAAAAATCAAAGAGGCCTCTTCGGATTACAGCGACTACAAAGCCATACACCTTTTAACACACCATGCCTCGTTTGAACTCCCCGCAGCTGTTCAGCAACAGATCGATACGATAGAAAAAGAAGGGCGATTCAATGCCACCAAAACACAGGCCGAAGAGATCTTGCAACGGTATGCACGTATCCGGCAGGTGATGCAACAAGCCGTATCGGAGCCCGATCCGCTACAAAAAACACTACGCACCGAAAAACTCGATGCGTTATTGCTTCATCGTCGCTGGGGATATTTGATCTTATTGACCGTTTTGTTCTTGCTTTTTCAAAGTGTGTTCTTGTTGGCGCAGTACCCGATGGACTGGATCGAAATGGGTTTTGGACAAGTAGGGGGATGGTTATCGGCACAACTACCCTCCGGAAAAGGGGCCGATCTGCTGGTCAATGGCGTGCTGGCCGGTTTGGGAGGAATACTGGTGTTCGTGCCACAGATCATGATCTTATTCGGCATTATTACCCTGCTCGAAGATTCCGGATACATGGCCCGCATCAGTTTTTTATCGGACAGACTCATGCGCAGCGTCGGGCTCAACGGAAAAAGTGTAATGCCCATGATCAGCGGCTTTGCCTGTGCGGTGCCCGCCATCATGAGTGCGCGCAATATCGAAAACAGAAAAGAGCGATTGCTTACTATTCTGATTACGCCCCTCATGAGTTGTTCGGCAAGATTACCGGTTTATACGACCATCACCAGTTTGGTCATCCCCAATACCTATGTGTGGGGATTTCTTAGTCTGCAAGGTTTGGTGTTGTTAGCGATGTATATGTTAGGCGTAGTAATGGCCATGCTGGTCTCTTATGTTGCCAACCTCTTTATTAAAATTCAGGAAAAGAGTTTTTTTATTTTAGAACTCCCCGCTTATCGGTCTCCGCGCTGGGGCAATCTGGTGCCGACCATGCTTAGCAAGGCGAAGATCTTTGTGCTGGATGCCGGAAAGGTGATCATGATCATTTCACTCATACTCTGGGCGCTTAGCTCCTATGGACCCGAAGCAGGCATGACGACCGCACAACAACAATTCGAAGCCGCACAGCAAAGCGGAATTCCCATAACGCAGGCCGAGAGAGAATACCAAACCGCCAAGCTAGAAAATTCATATGCGGGACTGCTTGGAAAAACAATAGAGCCGGTCATTGCGCCACTCGGGTTTGATTGGAAGATCGGTGTGGCCCTTATTACTTCTTTTGCGGCGCGCGAAGTGTTTGTGGGAACCATGGCCACCCTCTACAGCGTAGGAGACGAGGGTAGTCAATTGCTTAACGAAAAAATGAAGGCGGCCCTTCGCCCCGATGGAACACCTGTATTTACGCTGGCCACCGGACTTTCGCTGATGATATTTTATGTGTTTGCCATGCAGTGCATGAGCACGTTGGCGGTCGTTAAAAGAGAAACCAAATCGTGGAAATGGCCCGTTGTTCAATTAGTCTACATGACAGGGTTGGCCTATTTGCTTAGTTGGGCTTGCTATTTGCTTTTTCGTTGACCGGTGGGGTCCATTTGTCTTTAGGCTCAAAATAATCCCACAATAGGGTAGCTACAGAACGCGCCAAGGTCCAGGCCTCGTTATCGTGCGTCCATCGTTGATCTTGATTGTTCTTGGTAAAAATGCAAAACACAAAGGGTCTGTTGGGGGCATTCACGATCATGGCTTCGCTTCGAGAGGCATTTACACACCCATTCTTACTAAACACTTCGACATAGGGCGGAAAGCTGCTCAGCGATTCGTCTTCGTCCCAAAAATTGCGGCTCATGGCCCGTAACATTTTCTCGCTCGCATACGCGGATATGACCTCTTTGCGATAGATCTTCTCTAGCAAGCTACCCATTTCGGCAGGCGTAGTTTGGCCCCACCCATATTGAGCGCGGTTAGCTTCGCGACCTACCGTTCTCGAATTGACATAGGTGTTCGAAAGCCCCTGTTGTATCAGTAATTCGTTGATGCGTCTTCCGCCACCGGCGAGCGACTGCAACCACAAGCTGGCCGTATTGTCGCTGGTGGTCATCATCAACATAATTATTTTTTTGAGTGCAATTTTTTCGCCGTCTTTGAACGAGCCGAGAATGTCTTCGCCGGCATAGAGCAGTGAATCGCGATAAACGTGATTGCTGTCGTAGGCCAGTTGTCCGCTTTCAACTGCTGCGGTAATGCCTAATAAGATGGGCACTTTTACAATGCTAGCGGTGGGAAAAACCGTATCGGCATTGTACACCGATACGCGACCACTGCGCAGGTCCTTTACATAGACGCCCACCTCTCCTTTGAATCCCTGTAACCGATCGGCGATCTTAGCTTCTAGTTTTTTATCGTGTGATTGTGCAAACAGAACCGAAGTTCCAAGCATCACAATAAATAATAGGGCGGTCGGGCGCTGCATTCGCTTACTTTTTTGCCATCCGCATATAATCGAACACAAGAGCACAGAATGTTTTGACGCCGGCGGGCATCCCGCTATTGTCTACATAAAAATCAGGGGTATGGTGTGGGGGTGCTTTTGTTGGGTCGTTTCCTTTGGGCATACCTCCCAGCGAGAAAAAGAAAGAAGGGGCCTTGGTGCCATAGTACGAAAAATCTTCCGCCCCGGTTACCCAGTTGGTGTCACCTACATTGGCCGCACCCAGTGTACGTTCAAGGGTAGGAACCATTTGCTTGACCAACTCGGGAGTGTTATAGGTAACCAGTGTTTTGGTTTCGATCATCACTTCTGCTGTGGCTCCGCTGGCCGCCGCGATCATGGTGGCGGTTTGTTTTATTTTTTCGTGTACGATCTTTTGCATCTCGCTGTCGAGCGTACGGATCGTTCCCTGCAACGTGCAAGATTCAGAAATAATATTTTGCCGCACCCCTCCATTGATCATGCCTACCGTAATTACCACGGGGGCCTTGGTTAGTTCCATTTGGCGACTCACTATACTTTGCAACCCATCAATAATTTGAGCAGCGATCTGAATGGGATCAACTCCTCTCCAGGGTTGCGAGCCGTGGCTTCCTTTCCCTTTTACTTTTATAGAGAACCAATCGGCCGCAGCCATAAACGCTCCGGGCTTATACGTTACCTTACCCGCCTCTAACTCAGAAGAGATATGC
>JBJTFT010000096.1:0-3036 GCA_046093525.1 Sphingomonadales bacterium
CTCGGGAATGGAATAGCCCCTAAAACGAATGCCCTCTTGCGCATCGAGCAAAGAAGTTTCGGTCACCAGCCCGGTCATCCCTCGCATTCCTTGGTATACTTGTGACAACTGTACCTCACCGATCACTTTATTGCCGTGCTCATTTAACAGATCCTTGATCTCTACACTTAATGCCTCGGCTTTGGCCTTAAACCGGTCTTTGATGATTCCCATATGATAATTTTTGAAAAGGCGTCCTAAAAGATGGTGCAAAATTAGGCGAAGCCCAGCCTATAACAAAAATTATGCGGGGAAGTTTTTACTTGGGCGTATTTCGGTACATCCGAAAGGCGACGACCGAAAAAACCAGGTTGGGAAGCCAGGCCGCCAATAGCGGGGGCAGGTCGCCCTTGGTAGCAAATACAGTCGAAAAACGATCCGAAATAATAAAGACCGAGGCTATGATGATGCCCAGGGCCAGGTGCATGCCACTGCCACCTCGAGTCTTACGCGTGGCGATGATAACGCCAATCAGCGTCAGCAATAACACACTGAATGCTCCGGACGTGCGACGGTACCTTTCTACCCGCATGGCGTTAAGCCCCTCGGTGCCCCGCAGCTCCTCGCGCCGAATAAAGCGACTGAGTTCGGGAGTGGTCAACTTATCTTTCAGATAATCGTCGCGACGCAGTTCTTCGGGCAGTACATTCAGTGATAGCAACATGGTATCGTACGGGGTCATTCGCTCTCCCATACTGTCGAGGCGGCGTTCGGTAACCCGATAGAGCTTCCATTTTCTGGAGAGGGTATCCCACACGATACTTTCTGCTCGTAGATTGTAGATGAGGCGATCTCCGCTGATCCGCTCCAAAAAAAGACCCCGGGCCGACTTCGAAATGGTATCATAATCGCGAATGCCTATAAAAGTGTTACTATCGGTGCGCAGGTAATAACAAGCCGCACAGTTGCCGTAATAAATATTTTTGGAGGGATCGTTGCGATCGAGATAATTGGCCTGAAAGGTGCTGCGCACGATGTTAGCCTTGGGGATCCAATATCGATTTCCCACCCACCAAAGCGTGGCGAGCAGGAAGCCTCCGATCCAATAAGGGCGCAACAAACGGGAATAAGGGGTACCACTGCTTAATATGGCAATGATCTCCGATTGCGTAGCCATTTTGGAGGTAAAAAATATGACCGCGATGAACACGAACAAGGGAAAAAGCAGACTCCAGATATGCGGAATAAATCCAATATAATATTGATCGAACAACTGGCGCGATGAAAGACCGGACTTTACGAAATCGTCGGTCTTCTCACTGATATCGACCGCTACGGCCACCACGGTAAACAGCAGCATACAGAATAGAAAAGTGACCAGGAACTTCTTGAGTATGTACCAGTCTAATTTCTGCATGCGTCAAAAATAGAGTAAAAAAAACGGAGCCCTTGTTAAAATGACCGCCTAACAACGTTGCTGCAGACGGGCCACCATGGTGGTCTTCCATGCCGTAAAATCGCCTGCAACTATATGGGCACGAGCCTCCCGCATCAACCACTGATAAAAACAAAGATTATGGATGCTGGCCAGCGTATACCCCAGTATCTCCTTAGATTTAATAAGGTGTCGCAAATAAGCACGCGAGTACTTCTCGCTGAGCACTGACCCAATGCCACTGTCGAGGGGCGAGAAATCATGCTCCCATTTTTTATTGTCGATGTTCACTACGCCCTCGCTGGTAAATAACATCGCATTACGACCGTTACGGGTAGGCATCACACAATCGAACATGTCCACGCCTAGCGCAATGCACTCCAGTAAATTCCAGGGCGTGCCCAACCCCATCAGGTAGCGGGGCCGATCCAATGGCAGATGCTCGCAAGACCAACCGCAGATATCGTAAAGCTGCGCCTCGGGCTCACCCACACTCAATCCCCCAATGGCATAGCCCCCGGTATCGTTGGTACGAACGTAATCACAAGAAATTTTGCGCAGATCGCGATAGACCCCGCCCTGTACGATGGGAAAAAGATGTTGGGTATGACCATAACGGTCGGGCGTCTCCGTAAAGCGGGCTACACAACGATCTAACCAGCGGTGGGTCAGTTCCATCGATTTTCTGGCATACGTGTGATCGCTCTCGGCCGGAGGGCACTCGTCAAAGGCCATCATGATGTCGGCACCAATGATCCGCTGAATATCCATGACCGACTCGGGGGTAAACAAATGGGTGCTGCCATCGATATGAGAACGAAAGGTGACCCCCTCTTCGGAGATCTTGCGCGTACCGGACAGCGAGAAAACCTGATAGCCTCCACTATCGGTGAGCAGACTGCGATCCCATCCCATAAAGCGGTGCAGCCCGCCGGCAGCCTCCATTACTTCTAATCCGGGCCTTAAATAAAGATGATAGGTATTACCCAAAATAATGGGCGCGTTGACCTCTTGCTCGAGCTGTTGCTGGGTGAGTGCCTTGACCGTTCCGGCCGTACCCACGGGCATAAAGACAGGAGTTGGGATTGGACCATGATCGGTGGTAAGCGTACCGGCACGAGCCGTGACCGATGCATCAGTTTTTTCCAATTGAAATTGCAAGGCAGCCATACGAGCGCAAGATACAAGTATCTTGTTATCTTCGTCCCCATGTTGATGGCCAACTGGAGCACTATTCTCCTCATTGTATTTGCATCGATAGCATTTATCCAACTTTTTTATTATGGCTGGTTCTTTAGCCGCGTTGCGTTTCACCGCCCAGCGACTCGGTCGCAGCACTTGCAGCATCCTGTATCGGTCATTATTTGTGCCCGCGACGAAGACGAGAACCTGGCCCGGAATTTACCGGGTGTACTGGTGCAGCACTACCCCAGCACCAAAGAGGTGATCGTTGTCAATGATAATTCGACCGACGATTCAAAATATATTCTGCAAGAGCTAAAGAAGACCTTCAAACATCTGCAAGTGGTCGAATTGCAGCAAGAGGCCAAACTCATCAGTGGAAAAAAATATCCGCTCTCCATTGGCATTCGCGAGGCCAAGCACGAGATCTTGCTGCTTAC
>JBJTFT010000097.1:0-3946 GCA_046093525.1 Sphingomonadales bacterium
GGATAATACGTGGTATTGGCGCCATTGAACAACCGGGTAAGCGCTTTGATATTGGCCGCACTGGTCACCCCGTTGTACTTTATCAAACTATACGATTGATTACCGCCATAAAAACCACCGTTGATCGCTACATAGACCAACCCCGATTCGGACGAGGCAAATTGACTGGTAGTTTTGGCCGTACTACTGACCACTGGCTTAAAATCAAAGCGACCGGTAGAAGGATCAAAGGCAACACAAAAAGCCTTTACTTTTCTTCCATTGAAAATGGTATCAAAGCTAAAGGCCTGCATACCCGATGGAAAATTCAGGGATAGCGTGGCGGAATATTTCCATCCTGGCGCCAAGGTCACTATGGGCACCACCGGTGTAGGCGTGCTACCACCCCCTCCTGAGTTGCCACCTCCTCCGCCGCTCGATGATTTAGAACAAGCGGCCAGGCAGACGACCACATACAATACCAACAAGATATTTTTTTTCATTGTCATCGATTTAGACATTCATCAATTTTTATAAAGCGGAATGGAGGTACGATTCAATGTTTCGTAATAAAAGAAAACCTCTCCTTGAAATCCATAGCGTCGGTTGAGCGAAATAAATTGCTGCATCAAGGTATCGCTGGCTTGATACCCATCGCCCAATGAGGTGAGCATACCCGGAAAAACCTGTCCACGCTTTGCCGGAGGAATCTGTTGCTGCAATTGTTTTAATAAGGCTTCGTAGGCACTGCTATTGTAGCGATATAATTGTGGAAACAACGCATCGGCATACCCTCCTTCGAGCCAGGCCGGCCAATCTTGCAGATATTCCTCTTTACTCCAGGGGTAGATACTGGGAGCCCAACTGACCATGCAATTGGCACGAATCGATTTTACTGTATCGTACAATCGTTTTCCAAATGCACTTAACTGATCGGCTTTCCACTGTAGCCACTGCTTTTGCCGGGGATCTTGTGGGGGAGTCGCTCCTCCATGGGCCGCCGCGTACCGCTGCTGCGTGTAGGCATCGTATCCTCCCTCGGCCGGCATGGCCGGGAGGCGATCGTCGCCCTGAATACCATCCACATTGTAGCGGCGAACTACTTCGGTAACCAACGAGAGCAGCAGTTGTTGCGGTCCCGGATGCAAAGAATTCCACCAGAAAAATCCATTCTTTTGTAATAACGCTCCTTTATTGTTTCGTCCGACCCATTCGGGGTAACGTTGTAACCAACGGTTATTGCTGTCGCGATGCGCATACGAAAATCCAAACTCGAACCAGGCATGCACTTTTAATCCTTGTGCATGTGCCTCGGATACGATCTCTTGCAAAGGATCTCGGCCAACAAAATCGGGGTGCTGGTCAATACCAATATACTTTTTTTGAACCCGACTAGGGTACAGGGTATAACCTCCATTCCAAACCACTACAAAGAGATGGTTGAACCCGTAGTCTTTACAACGCTTGACGGTCTTTTGGATATTCTCACGCGAACGAAGGGCCTCACTAGCCACATTGGTAATCCAGACACCGCGCACCGGCTGCTCGGAGATGGCCGATGAGGTAGAAGCGAACGGGCGAATCGTGGGCCGTGGATTGAACGCCGTCAGTAAAAAACCAGCAAGAACAACAAAGACAACCAAGCCTATACGGTACATAGAGGGGTTAGGTTAGCGTAAAGAAAGATGTTGATGACGATACTCCATATATCGATCATACAAATGATGAGCAGCTCCGTACACCGATTGCGGGCTCATAAAATGGGAGAATTCGAAGCTGATGGCTTTGTCGTAACCGACCCGGGCGGCGGCCTCGAGTTTTAACCGTAATTTTTCGAATTTGATAGGTAAAAATTTTATAGGCATGTCTCGATCAAAACTCTCTGCATTGGTCCAGCATTGCATGCCATAGCGATCCGCAAGTTTTTTATTGACAGCAAAAAAATCATCAAGCTCATGGTAATTGATATGACCGTCCTGAAAAGCCACAGCATCAACGGCACCTTGTATGCCATCAAAGATCTCGTTCCACTCCCTTTCGTGATCTTGCAAAGAAACCGCGTCCTCTTTGCTTAGTTGCCCGCTGGCAGCCATGACTGCTTTTTTTCCATCGATCCAGGGAGATATGAACGTGGGGAGTCCGCCACTCACTTGTTTGCACTGCAGCCCCAGCGTACGAAACGCTTCGATGGCCCCTTTTGTCTTACGACTAATTTCCATGCTCAGGTACCATCCTTTAAATGAGGCATGGTGGCCATACTTCTTCCAAACCTCATCGATCACGAACCGATTGATGTCGATCTCGTGCTGCATATTGCCGGTGTCCCAATACGAACCACTGTCGTATAGACCAAAATAAAAATGCATGCCATATCGATCGGACAACTCCAGGTATAACTTGACCAGATCGATCGGAGGGGTAAAACAACCATGGTGCTTGATCAGGTGGGCCGATGGATAGGTTAGAAAATCACGATACCCGCTCCGAATCAGAATAACGGTATCTATACCGGCTTTCTTCATATGCTGAAAATCGGTTTCCCATTCAGCAGGCCCCCAATTCTGATGAGGAATATCGTGACTGATCTCGTCTATAAAAGTTCCGGTAATTAGCATAGTGATCGTTATTGAACAGCGTCAATTTTCTTTAAAGGTACAAGCCAACTGACTACAAATGCGGGAATAGTAGAGAGCAGGACCCACAAAAAGAACTGTTGATAACCCAACGCATCAGAGATAACACCACTGATCATCGATGCAAGTGTGTAGCCCAGGTACGTGAGCGCACTGCCAAAGGCATAGTGCGCCATTTGATAGCGACCGGGAGCCAGCTGCTGCATAATGAACAATATCAACCCGATAAAACCAAAGCCATATCCAAAATGCTCTACGGAAATGGCAAGCCCCACCACCCACTGGGCGGTAGTTTGCGCAAGAGCCAAATAGGTATAAGCGGCAAAAGGGAGATTAAAGCAAGCGCAAAGCACCATTAGTGTTTTTCGAGTAAGCCCTTTATTGGCCACAAAATAACCGGCTAGCAGTGATCCGAGTACAAACGCAATCGTGCCATACACCCCCGTTAGTAATCCAACGGTAGCTTCGGAAAGTCCAAGCCCACCCGCACTTCGCTCTGCTCTCAAGAACAAAGGCATGATCTTGATAGCCTGCCCTTCTGCAAAACGATAGAGCATAATAAACAAAACGCCCCAGAGCACATATTTTTTGGTAAAGAAACTGACCATTACATCTCGCAACGTACTCCAAACCTGGCGCTGGCTTACTGCGCCGCCGTTAGGGCTCTTTGTAACAGTTGCGTTATCGGGCAACATAGCTCTGTTGTAAAGTCCCAGCAACAACATCGTGACCGCATAGACCGCCAGCACTATAGCCCAGCTATCTTTAGGATGCTCCTCTCCGCTATCGACCAATGGCATCAAGATACCGGCCAAAAAAACCATTCCTCCATTAGAGAACAACTTAGCCACATTGTAGAAAGTACCTTGCCATCCTACAAAACGAGCCTGTTGTTTTTCAGAAAGCTCCTGCAAGTACAACCCATCGGCTGCAATGTCTTGCGTGGCACCGAAGAAGGCGGTAATAAAGAACAATACCACCGAGTAGGTAAAAAAAGAGTCACTATACAAGGTAAGGGCCGAGAGAGCCAATAACAAAGCACAACAGAGTTGCGAAATATAGATGTAAAACTTTTTGGTCATATACAACTCCATAAAGGGCCCCCATAGCGGCTTAAAACTCCAGGGTAAAATGATGATGCCGGTCCAAAAAGCGATCTGGCTGTCGGTGTAGCCCATGCTCTTGTAAAGAAGGGAGACCACCGTTCCGCCTAACACTAAATTCGGTAACCCCATGGCAAACCAAGTGGTGGGAATCCAGCGAAGTGGATTTTTAGAAGTAGCGTTCGTTGTAGGCAAGCTGATTTTTTTAGTACCGTAAGATAACTGCTAAAT
>JBJTFT010000098.1:0-4420 GCA_046093525.1 Sphingomonadales bacterium
GGGGGACGATATTATATCTGGATTCTCCTATACCCACACTCCGAAACCTACGCAGCAGAGAAGTTGCTGGATCGCCTACACAAACAACGGGGTGCACGACACCCTTAAGTCGGGGTTTGATCGTAGTCCTATGTTTGCGGGTCGAATTGATGGGGTGGGCCCCCGCTATTGCCCTAGTATTGAAGATAAGATCAACCGATTTGCAGAAAGGGATCGCCACCAACTCTTTATTGAGCCCGAGGGCTGGAATACGGTAGAGATCTATGTAAACGGATTCTCTACATCTCTTCCGGAAGAGATTCAATACGATGCTCTTCGTAAAATAAATGGCTTTGAAAACGTTAAGATGTTTAGGCCTGGGTACGCTATTGAGTATGATTTTTTTCCACCTACACAGCTGGACTACTCCCTAGAAACCAAGCTCATTAAGTGTCTTTTTTTTGCCGGACAGATTAATGGAACTACCGGCTACGAAGAAGCAGCTTGCCAGGGTCTGATGGCTGGTATCAACGCACATCGCGCTGCAAAAGACCAAGAACCCGTCATCTTAAAAAGAAGCGAAGCTTACATTGGTGTGCTTATCGACGACCTGATCAGCAAGGGAACGCAAGAGCCCTATCGCATGTTTACCTCACGCGCAGAATTCAGGACCTTGTTGCGACAAGACAACGCCGATTTGCGATTAACGGAATTGAGCTATGGTTGGGGGCTTGCAACAGCTGAGCGAAACGACACCGTGCTGGCCAAGAAAAAAGAAGTAGAAGAGATAAAAAAATTACTGGGCTCTCTTTCTGTTGAGCCACAAGAGGTAAATGGTTGGCTGGCTTCGTTGAATGCGGCGCCGATCGCAGAAAAACAAAAAGCGCAAAAGATCTTGCTAAGGCCCGATGTATCGCTTCAAGACTTTGCACGCGCTGTTGAAAAAGTAGGGGCCGCACTACATCACTACCGTGCCGAAAGTGTCGAGCAAGCCGCCATACAAATAAAGTACGAAGTCTATATAGAAAAAGAAAGAGAGTTGGTGCAGCGAATGGCGCAGCTAGAAGAGCTCGAAATACCGGACAGCTTCGACTACCTAAAACTTTCTTCGCTAGGAAACGAAGCACGAGAAAAACTTATAAAAATAAAACCCAGAACACTGGGGCAGGCTAGTCGCATTTCGGGTATCAACCCCAGCGATGTACAAATACTAATGGTTTACATGGGGCGGTGAACCACACTTAACCACTATTCACCGGTTTTAATTAACACTTTTGAGTAAAGGTCTTGTCTGCAGGCTTTACTCCCTTCGCCTGCGCTGCTCTCTGCTGGTGAGCGTATTTCCTTCGGGTCCGCTGATCGTTCCTCGACAGCGCGCGCTTCCGCATCGGCACACAAAGGGTTCCATACGGGGATCCAAGAAGGTGGCATAATCGAGTGTGAGCTCCTCGTGTTCAGAAACCGCGCGCGTTGTGCGCACATTCAGCCCGTCAAATATTGTATTGGCATCACAACTGTGGTTTTGCGGAGCCCAAGAGGTGGGGTCTTCGTCCCAAAGAGCAAAAACCTCTTCACTGAGTGGGTAGGCATAGCGACGAAACTGTAATTGTTGTTGTGGGTTCCAGTAGTTATCGATATATCGCTTGGTAACGAGTCGTTGCGCTCGCTCTTCTCCAAAATATATTATCTCTCCGGCAGCGAGATCTCTTACCGCATAAATTCCATAGCCTGCAATCGAATCGCCCTTAACGTAATACGGTTTTTGCTTTCGCCGATGGCGCGCAATACCCTCGTTGATGATCTGCTCTAAAAAACCCCGCTTTCCGGCAGGATCATACTTTAAGATATAGTCTGCCGAACCCTCATACCCATCTGCATAAAAAACAGAGCAGGTCAAATTCATCTCTAAAAAATACACCGCTCCTTCTTTGTTTACTCTAAAGTCTAGCCGGCCATATCCTATGCAGCCGCCGGTAACGAATATTTTTTCGCTTGCCGCGCGGAGCGCTAATTCGAGAGCGGAGTCGTTGCAGGGAATATTACAGGCGGGATGAAGCGCCGAGGTTTTTAATGCATAGGTTTTAAAAGTGTCGCCCGCCGGAAAAACATATTCTACCGGTTTATACGTGATGCAGGTACCCGGAGTAACGCCCGCGGCCACCAATACCGTAAACTCGCGCCCTTCGATATATTCCTCAACTAACACCTGGTCGAATTCGGAGAGCAGCGCCCTGCATTTATTTTCGAGCGCCTCTTTGTTGTGCACAAGGGAGTCTCTGCCTATACCTAGGCTGTCTCCGGCATGCGCCGGTTTTATAAAAAGAGGGAAACGAAGCGAAGAACAGCTGTTTTCGATATCCGACAACTCGGTAATGGTCCTGTATGCGGGTGTAAGCACCCCTTCGCAATACGAAACATATTTCATTACCTCTTTTGGAAAATCATAAATGCGAGAAGTGGGTCCCGTAAACGGGAGGTTGAGCGTTTCGAGCGCATAGATCACATCTACTCCAGGTACCTCCCAGTCGGGATACCCCTCGCAGAGGTTCACAAATATGTCGTACTTCTTTTTTGCAAGCGTCCTCAGTTGTTTATGGGTGGTCAGCTTATTTAAAAAAACATGGTCTACCGAAGCCTCAGGCAATAGCGCCGAAAGATCGCGTGGCGGATCGTAGTTCTTATAATCCACCCCGGTCGTAGAATAGTCGGCTTGCAACACACACACTCTCACTAGATCGCTTTTGCTTTTTTTGTTTTTTGCGCTGGGGGCGCTTCTGCCCTTGCTATGGCGTCGAATAAAATAGCTTCGATCACCTTGCTGTATTTGACCTTCGACGCCTTTATGATAGCGCCAATAGAGGTATAGTTCTCGTCTTCGCTTAACCCGCACTGTGCGTTTGCTTCCAACACATAGAGCGCCCCTGTTTCTTCGTCTTGTCTGATGTCGATTCTGGTGTACCCCTTGCCGCCCAACGCCATGTAGGCATCGAGGCTGAGTTGTTGTAATTGATTTCGCAACGCCGCAGAGACGGGGCCATACTCGTAGAAGTTTTCGTTTTGCGGCATGGGGGACTCGTCTTCATAGATCTCCCAGAGTCGGTCGAACGATAAAAAGCGTTCATTGTCGGGTAATGAGGGGTGAAAGAGCCTTTCGACGGGCTCATATACATGGCAATGCTCGGGTTGGGTCGAAGACCCGGTGATAAATGTGGTAAACTCGGGGCCCTTAATATATTTCTCTACAAAAAGTCCATCAGCCAATAAATTCCAGCCCCTGTAGCCGTCGGCCAATTCCTTGACACGATCATGTAGTTCGGCCTCGTTGTTAACGACATTCTTAATGGAAACCCCCATACTTCCTCCGGATACCGCAGGTTTGATGATCATCGGCGTTCCCACTGTTGCGCAGACCCCTTTTAAAGAAGAGGACGCACCGCTGATGAGTTTCCAGGGTGCTGTAGAAACGCCGGCCTTATTGAAGGCGTGCTTCATGGGAATCTTAGAGGTGGTGATGGTATAAAAATGTTGGTCCGATCCGGTATAGATCAGGCCGGCTTCTTGCAAGGCGTCAATAACCGAAACGCCGGGAACACCATTTACTTCGTCTCCGTCGCAAAGATTAAGAACCAACGGGGCCAACCCGTTATTGGTCTTAGCAATTCGAGTGATGGTGTTCCTGACATTATTTAGGGTGATCGGCGTCCAGGTCCAACCAATGCCAAGTTCGGCAAAGACGACCTTATACTCTTGAATGCTATGCGTGAAATCGTAGTAGTGAGAAAGATTAGGGTCGTTTGTTTCAAGTTCGGGGGCTAAAACCCAAATGTGATACCCGGCTAAATTGGGGGTGGGGTGGGTGCGCTTCATGCGGTCAGGCCACTTTTTTTCTGGCTTTTCGGGTCAGGCGCTGCACGATATAATCGGTAAAACGATAATGGGCTACCTGCTCGCGGTTGAGAAACGAGGCTCCTCTTACTTCGCCAATGCAAGACGGGGTTCCGCAAAAACAAGTAAAGGGTTGTTGCATCTCCCACTCGGTAGAAGGGTAAAAAAACCCCAGCTCTTCGCCTGCTTCAATATCTGCCAACGCGATCACCTTCATAGCGCTGGTATCGAAAAAACAATTCGGCTCGCAGCTGTGGTTTATATACTGCAAATACGAGGGTTGCAACATGATGTGCTTGTTTGTTGCTACCTGCACGGTTAAATAAGTGGGGGTTGTAGAAATGCTGCCGGAGCCGAACGGCGCGATCTCTTCTCCTTTTTTAAAGGCTCGCTTTGTAAAAAAACAGAGTTGTTGATTGCTTTCGTTCAATCTGGTTTCTGCAAAACCGTGATCGGCTACCGTGCGGTAGCGCGTAGTGGTGGGGGCTGTCATGGGGTAGTAATCTATAGGAAAGATAGACAGCGTTCCCCTTGTTTTACGCGTGGTTACGGTAAT
>JBJTFT010000099.1:0-8383 GCA_046093525.1 Sphingomonadales bacterium
ACAGGCCGCTTTGTTCGGACAACTTTGTACCGAAGAGGGTATGGTCAAAAATACCTATGGTACCGGATGTTTTATGTTGATGAATACCGGGCAGCAGGCGATTGCCTCCCGGCATCGGTTACTGACGACAGTCGCCTGGCAGATCAACGGCAAGACGACCTATGCCCTCGAAGGATCGGTCTTTATCGGAGGAGCGGTCGTTCAGTGGCTGCGTGATGAATTAAAAGTGATCGATAGTGCACCTGATATCGAAAAGTTGGCAGCCTCGGTAACTACCACCGAAGGTGTTTATGTGGTACCTGCTTTTACCGGGTTGGGGGCTCCTCATTGGAGCGCGCATGCCAGAGGGGCTGTATTCGGTATTACACGAGGCACCACTCATGCGCATATGGCCCGCGCGGCACTTGACAGTATCGCTTATCAATCGGCCGATCTGCTCCAAGCCATGCAAGCCGATGCGCAGATCCCTATTCGCGAGTTGCGGGTAGACGGCGGGGCTACTGCCAATGATATGCTGATGCAGTTTCAGGCCGATCTACTTGATCGTAAGGTGGTAAGACCCGAAATTACAGAGACCACGGCCATGGGAGCTGCCTTCTTGGCCGGGCTTGGCGTGGGTATTTGGAAAGATCAACAAGCACTCGCTGCACATTGGAAGACCGCTCGCGTTTTTGAACCGCAGCTATCCAACGATGTACGTGCTCAATTAGTAAAAGGATGGCAGCGCGCCATCAACGCAGCTATTGCCTGGGCCGAAGATCGCTAGCCTACACTAATTAACTACCCCTATACAGACATCCTCATTTAATTTAATCTGATAGAATCAATCCACCTGCCATGCATCCACTCATTACCGAATTTATCGGAACATCACTCCTTATCTTTTTGTGCTGCGGCGTCAATGCCAATAACACCCTGCATCGCTCGCATGGAAAGAACAGTGGGTGGCTGCTCATCAGCTTTGGATGGGGTCTCGCAGTTTTCGTTGCGGTGTATGTGAGTGTTTCTCTGGGAGGCCCCGGCCATCTTAATCCGGCCGTAAGTATCGCTATGCTGATGATGAATAAACTCGCCCCTATGCTTTGTGCTCAATTTGTAGTAGCCCAGCTGGGGGGTGCTTTTATAGGCGCCGTGTTGGTCTGGCTTTCTTACCGCGATCATTTTAATGAGCATACCCATGCCGAGGAACAACTGGGTGTCTTTGCCACGGGCCCCGGCATACGAAACGAAAAACAGAATCTGATCAGTGAAACATTAGCCAGTTTTGCTTTTATTTTCTCTATCCTTTGTATTCAACCGGCTACTGCGTCGATGGGAAGCCTCGATGCACTCACGGTGGCCCTGCTCGTCATGGCCATTGGCATGTGCCTGGGTGGAACCACCGGATATCCACTGAATCCGGCCCGTGACCTGGGACCGCGTCTAGCGCATGCCCTATTACCCATCAAGGGTAAAGGAGGGAGCCATTGGGATTACGCGTGGCTGCCGGTTGCCGCACCGATACTGGGTGCAGCTTTGGCGGTTCTGCTCTATCAACTACTGCTTCGCTAACTTCTTACATCTGGTCAACGCAGGATGGTTACAGGTATTGCCAATACGTTATCTACGGGCACGTAGGCTTTGAGCGCATTTCAATGTACCGCGTCACAAGCCTCTACAATTAGTGCCGCAGCTTTTTTCAATTGTTCGGAATGAATGATCAATGGCGGTGATATCCGAAGACAATGAGGCGCAAATAAGAACCAATCGGTAAGCAACCCTTTTTCTAACAAGTAATCGATTACCTTTTTACAATTCACTGCGCTAGCAAATTCAACTCCCATCCAAAGCCCTGCACTGCGTACCGCAACGATCTTAGGATGCACCAAGGCCGCTAACAAGAGTTGTTCTTTTTCGTTCACCTGCTCGATCCATTTTTCATCGAGCAAGGCCTCAAAGGCAGCAAGCCCTGCCGCACAGCAGACCGGATGACCTCCGAATGTTGTGATATGGCCGAGGACCGGACGATCGGTCAGTTGATCCATCCATTTTTTATCGGTAATAAAGGCTCCGAGCGGCATACCACCCCCTAGTGCCTTTCCCAAAAGGAGCACATCGGGTATCACATTGAGGGCCGTAAACGCCCAAAGGGATCCGGTTCTGCCGAAGCCCGCCTGTATCTCATCGAAGATGAGCAAGGCGCCGGTCTCGGTGCATTTTTTTCGTACTGCTCTAATAAAATCGAGATTCGGTTTTACCACACCCGACTCTGCCTGCACCGTTTCCATCACCACACAAGCCGTTTGCGAATCGATCGCGTTTAGGGCCGCTGGTTCGTTAAGATCGTAATGCCAGATATCGGGTAGTAGTGGCCTAAAGGCATTGCGGTAGTATTCATCACCCAAGAGACTTAATGCCCCTTGTGTAGACCCATGATACGACTTATTAAAAGCGATCATCTTGGTGCGACCTGTTACGCGCTTGGCCAGCTTCATGGCCCCCTCGGTCGCCTCGGCACCAGAGTTGGTAAAGTAGACCGACTGCAGATTGTTGGGCAAGTGTTTTGCCAGGGCGGTCGCATAGCGTACCTGTGGCGATTCGATCATTTCGCCGTAGACCATCACATGTAAATAAGCGTCTGTCTGCGCACGAATAGCTTCGACCACCTTCGGATGCCGATGCCCGATGTTAGCCACACTGATTCCGCCGATCAGATCGATATACTCTTTTCCTTGCGCATCGAACAGCGTAGCACACTCGGCACGCACCACCTCTATGGCCAGCGGAGCGGGCGAGGTCTGTGCCACATGTCTAAAAAAAAGTTCACGTTGATTCATGCAGGTAAGGGCTTGTAAGCCCGAATAACAACAAAGGAAACAAAGAAAATCGACCTTTTAAAATTTGCGGTACTTTGCATATAAATCTACATTGCGCATGGCAATCATTCTTCCGGTAAGGGGCCATCAGCCTCAGTGGGGCAACAATTGTTTTTTAGCGCCCAACGCTACGGTCGTAGGCGAGGTAGTAATGGGAGACGATTGTAGCGTTTGGTTCAATGCGGTCTTAAGAGGCGATGTGAATTTTATTCGCCTAGGTCATAAGGTCAATGTACAAGACGGGGCTTGTATCCATGGGACGTTTGAAAAATGCGGTACCACCATTGGTAACAACGTTTCTATCGGTCATAATGCCATCGTACACGGCTGCACCCTGCACGACAATGTACTGATCGGCATGGGGGCTATAGTAATGGACAAGGCCGTGGTACATTCCAATACTATTATTGCGGCCGGCGCCGTTATACTGGAAAATACCATTTGTGAACCCGGTAGTATCTATGCCGGCGTTCCGGCCAAAAAGGTAAAGGACATATCCGGCGAACTCATCGAAGGAGAGATCCATCGAATCGCTCAAAACTATGTCCGTTATTCCTCTTGGTTCACGAACCCCGATGCTACAAACTCATGAAAAGAAAGATACTGATACTGGGGCTGGTCTGTATTAGCTGCAGCTCTTGTAAACTTTGGCACAAGGTCTTTCCTGCAAAGCTTACCTATGGCCAACCCATTGGCGCCGAAAAGATCATCAACGGCGATCCCAAAGCTGAAAAACAGCTCAAGAAACAACCTAAGTTCAAATACTAACGGTAAACAAAGCCACTCCAGTTTTTACACTCAATGATCGGGTCAACGATTGCACCGTAGCGGTCAAGCATCGCAGCGTGGCGTTCTACAATCACCCTTTGTGCGGGTCAGTATTGCTTCTCCTCAATGGAATCTAAGATAGAGAGATAACTAATGTAGCGATCTTCGTGGATGCGTCCTTCTTGTACGGCCTTTTTTACGGCGCAACCCGGTTCGTTATAATGCTGGCAATTATTGAACTGGCAACCCGGCAACAACGGTTGCATTTCCGAAAAATAATGAGAGAGTTCTTGTTTACTGATATCGACCAGCCCAAATTCGCGCATACCAGGCGTATCGATGATCTTTCCACCTTGCGGCAGATCGAACATTTCCGCAAAGGTGGTAGTGTGTTGTCCCTTACCGCTCCATCCACTTACATCTTGCGTCTTCCGGTTCATGCCCGGAAACCAGGTATTGAGTAAACTCGATTTGCCTACCCCGCTATGACCGGACAGCAAGGTCATTTTGTTCGTAAGCGTGTCTTGTAAGGCATCCATTCCCTGGCCACTAATGGCACTTACCAGCAGTACCCGGTAGCCGATCGATTCGTACATGGCACGGAGCGCTTGGTAGCGATCCATTTCTTTTTGCCTATACAGATCGACCTTGTTAAAAACGATCAGGGGCGTTACATGATACATGGCGGCTGCCACTAAGAATCGATCGATAAATCCTTGTGAGGTCTTTGGCTCTTTGAGGGTAGCCACCAACAAGGTTTGGTCCAGATTAGCAGCCACAATATGATGCTGGTGCTTATGGCGGGGACTTTGCCGGTTGATATAGTTGTGGCGGGGCAAGATATCGCTGATCACGGCCGTGGCAGCCGCCTCGGATTCGATCTCGAAACTAACCTGATCGCCCACGGCTACCGGATTGGTCGACGTGATCTCGTCGAGCTTAAGCACCCCTTTCATACGAGCATTCCAAAACTGCCCTTTATCGTCGCGAACGATATACCAGCTGCCCGTAGATTTATAGACCAGTCCTGTCATTTATGATAGATATTTTCCAACGATGGGCATGCGCCTGCCCACTCCAAAGGCCTTAGGTGAAATGCGGATGATCGGACAAAATTGATTGCGCTTGTACTCATTCTTATTGACCATTTCTACTACGCGGTCAACCAGGGCCGATTCGTATCCGAGTTGTTTGATGGCAGCAGGCGATCTTCTTTTTTCGATATACTGGTACAAGATATGATCGAGCACATCGTATGCAGGAAGCGAATCGGTATCGAGCTGATCAGGGCGAAGCTCAGCCGAAGGGGGCTTGCAAATAATAGAGTGAGGGATCAATTCAGTATCGCGATTGATGTACCGGGCCAGCGCATAGACTTGTAGCTTATAACAATCACCAAGCACGCCCAATCCGCCGGCCATATCGCCATAGAGCGTACCATACCCGGTGGCCAACTCACTTTTGTTGGAGGTGTTAAGCAAAACATACCCGAATTTATTGGCCATCCCCATCAAAATATTTCCGCGGGTGCGACTTTGTAAATTCTCTTCGGCCAACCCTGGTGGCAGTTCTCCAAAACTCTCTTTAAGTACCCCCAGCAACGAATCTACTACCGGTTGAATCGAGATGAGCTCGTACGGATTTTGTAACCGCCGACTAAGCAGCTCGGCATCACGTACACTATGATCGCTCGAGTAGACCGAGGGTAACAATACAGCCTTTACATTTTCTTTTCCGAGTGCCTCTACCGCTAAGGCTTGCGTTACGGCACTGTCAATGCCGCCGCTGCTTCCTAACACGGCTTTGGTAAAGCCCATCTTAGAAAAATAATCACGAATGCCCATTACGATCGCATCTTTGATCTCGCCGGTACAGAGATCGGGCTCTAGCCGGAGCGGGTCGAGCTCGGCATCGGGCAGTTGTACAGCGGTCTGCAAGGGGCGCTCTGTGAAAGAACCGTTCTCGTTCCAGGTCACGAACTGCAAGGCCTCTTTGAATAGGGGGAGTTGCGCCACTAGGTTCGCTTCTTTGTCCATCACCAGCGAGCCGCCATCAAAGACGATCTCGGTCTGGCTACCTACCGCATTGCAGTATACCAGCGGGATGTTATAGCGAAGCACATTTCTTTTTACAATGGCCTTACGGTCTTCGACATGGGTATAATCGAAGGGAGAGGCCGATAGATTAATAATGATGTCGGGGCGCTGTTCGATCAGCTGGTCCATCGGGCAATGCGTATAGAGCGGATTGTCTCCCAGGTTCCAAATGTCCTCGCAAAGGGTAACGGCTAGTTTCTTTCCTTGAAAATCGATCAGCTTCCACTCGTGTGCCGGCTCAAAATAGCGGTATTCGTCAAATACATCGTAGGTCGGAAGACAGGTCTTATGGGCCACGGCCCGTATTTCGCCGTCATGTAAAAAGTAAGCGGCATTGAACAATCTCTTTCCTTTCGAGGATGGATTGCGGTCCGGTGCACCTATCAAAACACCAATTCCCTGCGTAAGAGGCTTGATCTGGTCGAGCGCCTGCTGGCATTGATCGATAAAATCATCGAATTCCAAAAAATCGCGGGGCGGATAGCCGCAGATCGCCAGCTCGGAGAAAACGATCAGCGAAGCCCCACCCTCTCTGGCCGCTGCAACGGCATCGATGATCTTGCGGGCGTTGCCAGCAAAATTGCCGATGTGATAATTCTGTTGCGCAATGGCGATCTTCATCGTACAAAAGTACGCCATTGTTTTGTAGCGTACCTTTAAGGCATGCAAAGATCCTATGGAGCCTTATGGATATGCTTCGTTCTGTTAGCTGGCTGTACCAGCACCAACCCTGCGCCCGATGTCAGCGATATCAGGGTCGAGGTGCGCCTCTCCCGTTTCGACAAGGCTTTTTTTGCACTCGACACGCTGCACTTGGGCCCCTCACTCGATACCTTATCCAATAATTTTGCGGGATTCTACCCCGAGTACATGCAATATATCCTGGGCGTTAGCGGAGATCCGACCGATACCGCCACCTTGCAGGCCACCCTTCTTTTTTTGCGTAGCTATAAAAGCCTCAACGATTCGTTGCAGCTTCGTTTTTCTGATACGCGTGCGTTAGAAAAAGAGTTAGCAATGGCCTTTCGGTACTTGCAGCATTATTTTCCGACCTATAAACCCGGAACCATCACCCTTTATACCGGACCCTTCGATGCGCCTGGCGTGGCCACCGTACGCAGCGGTACAGCATTGGGGCTTCAGCAATTTGCCGGAAAAGATTTCTTCGCCTATCAAACCGCCGAACTGCAAGCCCTATATCCTACTTACCTGAGCAGACGGTTCGCACCCTCTTACATGGTGCCGGGTGTTATCAGGGCAATTACTGAAGATATCTTTCCCCAGCGTACCGCCGAGCTTCCGCTTGTAGAGCAAATGGTAGAAAAAGGGAAGTACTGGTATTTATCCTCCTTGTTACTACCCGATCATCCTGACTCGGTGATCACGGGCTATACATCGCAACAACTAGACTGGTGCCAAAACAACGAAGGGCTCATCTGGAGTCATTTGCTCAAGAACGAAGATCTGAATTCACTCAACCCCGTGGTCATCCAAACCTACCTGGGCGAAGCGCCCTTTACACAAGGATTATCGCAAGAATACTCACCGGGAAATTTGGGTGCCTGGGTAGGCTGGCAGATCGTAAAAAAGTTTGTGGCCGATCATAGAGAACTTACGCCCGAAGCGGTCATGACAACGAGTCCGACGACCATTTTAGAGCAGGCTAAATACAAGCCCAAGTAAGCACTAGTTATGCTTGAACGGAACGATCATCTCAAAGCTGGGGATCGTGACCGTAAAGAATTGGCGTGTCTCCAGATTTTCCATCTGATACGTGCCATACATGCGACCCATCTCGGTGCGCAGGTTACAGCCGCTCACATACTGGTAGCGTTCTCCGGGTTGTAGCACAGGCTGCACACCCACAACCCCTTCTCCCTCTACTTCGCGGTGCGTGGCATTGCTATCGAAAATAAACCAGTGACGACGATGCAGCTTTACCGGAAATGAATTGTAATTCTCCAAAACAATTTTGTAGGCGAACATATACTCCGATTGCAACGGATTACTGTAGTCCTCTTGATAAAAGGTCTCTACACTCACTTGCACGCCCGCTGATATCATCGAAGCCATGGTATAAAATTAGTAAAATCGACAAGCATCGCATTAAGTTTTTGCTGCTTACCTTTGCCGCGTAAAATCAACATTTATGAGGATTGCAGTTGCTAAAGGAGACGGTATAGGACCTGAAATTATGGAAGCGGTCTTGCGCGTTTTTGAAGCCAACCAGGTTCCCTTGCAATACGAGATGGTAGAAATGGGAAAATGGGTTTTTGATAAAGGTTTCAACAATGGAATGACCCCGGAAGCTAAACAAACCATCGAGCACCTGGGCCTTCTCTTTAAAGGCCCCATGGAAACGCCTAAGGGCAAAGGAGTAAAAAGCATCAATGTAACGGCCAGAAAGACCTGGAATACGTATGCCAATAAACGCGTCTTTACCTCCTTGCATGGAGTAGATACCGTATTCAGCAAGGCCGGTATTCCTATCAATATTACAATTGTTCGCGAAAACATAGAAGACACCTATGGAGGCATCGAGCACATGCTGACCCAAGATGTGGCGCTCTGCCGTCGCTTTATTACCAGACCCGGCACCCTGCAAGTCATGCGCTATGCCTTCGAAATGGCCAGCAAGAAAAATGCTAAACGAATCAGCTGCGG
>JBJTFT010000100.1:0-4067 GCA_046093525.1 Sphingomonadales bacterium
AAATGGGATCTTCCCAAAGGAAAACTCGACCCGGGAGAAACCATCATCGATTGTGCCTTAAGAGAGGTGATAGAAGAAACAGGATTAAAAAATCTTATGCTTCTCAACAAGTTGGCATCCTCTTCGTACTGCTACCGAGAAAAAGAGCAACTCGTACTAAAGCAAGTACAGTGGTTTACTATGAAAACAGCAGACCAGCACGCACTAACGCCGCAGGCAGAGGAGCAAATCACAGATATAAAATGGGTTGACCTGCAAGAATTGGATCCTTATCTGCAAAACACCTACGACACAATAAAAGAGGTGCTTTTAGTGGCGCAGCGAGGCCCAGACCGTGTCGGGTAAAAAAGGCGAGGCGTCTCCGTTGTTTCTTAAGATATCTCGCACAATGGTAGAGGCCACCGAGGTGTATTTGGGCTCACCGGTCAAAAAGATGGTCTCGATAGATTTGTCGAGGGTACGATTGGCATCGGCAATGGTCTTTTCGTATTCAAAATCGCTCACGTAACGAATGCCGCGCAAAATAAAATGGGCTCCGATCTTTTTACAATAATCAACGGTTAGCCCATCGTACACAGCGCCCTCTACCCTTTTATCGTTTGCATAGATATCGCTGACCCATTGCAGACGTTGCTCCGCAGAGAACATAGGTGCTTTAGCCGCATTCAACCCGATACCCACCACAATTTTGTCAAACAAGGGTAAGGCCCGGTTGATGATGTCCACATGACCCAGCGTAAGCGGATCGAACGTACCGGGAAAAAGACAGATGCGTTGCATAGCGTTTATTTTAACTTACACCCAATTCAGACTCACATTATTCGTGAAGCTTGCCTTATTCATCAAGCTTGCGCAGTTCGTCCGGAGAGCAAGTACAAGACAGCCATCCGTACCGCTACCCCATTTTCGACCTGCTGTAAGATAATCGATTGTTTACTATCGGCCACATCACTGTCCAGTTCCACGCCCCGATTGATAGGCCCGGGGTGCATGATCACGATCTCTTTATGCAGACTATCCAGCAATTGTCGGTTGATACCATAGGCAATGCTATACTCACGAAGCGACGAGAATAGCACCTGGTTTTGTCTTTCTAGTTGAATGCGCAGTACATTGGCCACGTCGCACCAGGCCAGCGTCTCTTTAATGTTATAGCTAACCGATACCCCCAGGGCCGAGGCAATGTGTTTGGGAATTAGTGTAGGCGGTCCGCAAACCACTACTTCGGCTCCCATTTTTTTAAGCAAATAAATATTGCTTTGTGCCACGCGCGAGTGCATGATGTCACCGATGATGGCTACTTTTCTACCCACTAGAGATCCGGTTTTTTCTTGAATGGAAAAAGCATCGAGCAAGGCCTGGGTAGGATGTTCGTTGATGCCATCACCGGCATTGATGATAGCAGCCGGAATATGCTCCGCTAAAAAATGGGGTGCCCCGCTGGCGCTATGCCGCATCACCACCATATCGACCTTCATCGATAAGATATTATTGACCGTATCGAGCAAGGTTTCGCCCTTAGCAGCAGATGAGGAAGAAGCGGCAAAATTGATGGTGTCGGCGCTCAGTCTTTTTTCGGCTAACTCAAATGAGATCCGTGTACGGGTAGAGTTTTCATAAAAAAGATTCACGATGGTCACTTCACGCAGCGAGGGAACTTTTTTGACAGGACGCTGTAAAACCTCTTTGAATTGTTCTGCGGTAGATAAAATAAGAGAGATGTCTTGCGAGGAGAGATTTTTAATGCCCAGCAGGTGTTTGGTGGATAGTTGCATTAAAAAGCAAAGCTAATGTATTTTATTCACTTAGGAGCAGCAGCTCGGCCTGGCCCTGCTCATTGACCCTAAGTTTCAGTTTATCATTGCGTTGGGCCTTAATGACTTGCCCTTTATGATCGGCCTGAATGGGAAACTGCCGATGTTCCGGGCGGTCTACCAGTACGCAGAGCTTTACCCGGTCGGGGCGACCATAATCAAACAAAGCATCGAGCGCGGCCTTGATGGTGCGACCGTTAAATAGTACATCATCAACCAAAATAACGGTCTTACCCTCGATCGAAAAAGGAAGGTGCATGGTATCAGGAGCCAAGATCTTATTGCGAACGTCGTCTCGATAAAACGTGATGTCTAGCTGCCCGTGCTCAAAGGGCATATGTCCGCTTCGAGTATCATTCGTTTTGCTACGTATAGCCTTGTCGATAAGACTAGATACCACCACCCCACCCTGTTGAATACCCACCAGAACCGTATTCGATGTATCAGGGTAAGCAGCGATCAGCTCATCGGCCAACTGATCGATGATCGATAGAAGTTCTTGGTTATGGATCTGGGTCTTCACAAAATGTATTTATTAATTAAAAGTACGGATCTCGCGGTTGGTTGTTAGTCAACTTTTTTACGGGCGACGAACTGCCCCTCCTGGTACTTGGCAAATGGTCTCATTCCTCACCCATAAACGGATAACGATAATCAGTAGGCGGTGCAAAGGTTTCTTTGATGGTGCGAGCGCTGAGCCATCGATATAAATTGAGCATGGCACCGGCCTTGTCATTGGTACCGGAGGCTCTGCCCCCACCAAAGGGTTGTTGACCTACTACAGCACCAGTGGGCTTATCGTTGATGTAAAAATTGCCGGCCGCATGGCGTAACCGATCGGTGGCCAGTTCTACCGCAGCGCGGTCTTGTGCAATAATAGCGCCGGTTAGTGCATAAGGTGAGGTAGTATCGACCAGTTCGAGCGCTTTTTCGAAACCACCCGCGGGATATACATAAATGGTAAGTACGGGGCCAAAGATCTCTTCGCACATGGTGAGCGAACGAGGATTTTTAGTTTCTATGAGCGTAGGTTGCACAAAGTATCCTTCTTTATCATCGCATTTACCACCGGCCAAAATAGTGCACTTGGGATCTTTTTTTGCCTGGTCTATGTAGCGCTTAATGGAATCGAAACTTTTTTGATCGATCACTGCATTGATAAAATTGGTGAAGTTCTCTACCGATCCCATCTTAAAACTCTTGATGCCCGCTACCAGTTTCTTTTTGACCTCTTCGGCTATGTTAGAAGGGATATAAGCGCGTGAGGCCGCCGAACATTTTTGTCCCTGGTATTCAAAAGCACCACGCAGCAGTGCAGTAACCAATACATCGGGGTCAGCTGAGCGATGAGCGAGTACAAAGTCCTTACCGCCTGTTTCGCCCACAATACGCGGATAGCTGCGGTACTTGCCCATGTTCTTGCCAATGGTCTCCCACATGTTATTGAAAACACCGGTAGAGCCGGTAAAATGGACGCCGGCAAAATCGCGGTGATTAAAACAAACGCGACCAATGGTAGCGCCATCCACATAAATTAAATTGATAACGCCGTCAGGAAGACCAGCTTCTTTTAAAATACGCATGGTCATTTGCGCCGAGTACACCTGGGTGTTGGCGCATTTCCATACCACCACATTACCACAAAGAGCCGGTGCCGTGGGTAGATTACCGCCAATGGCCGTAAAATTGAAAGGCGAAACGGCCAGAACAAATCCTTCGAGCGGACGATATTCCATTCGGTTGTGTATACCGGGGGCACTGGCGGGTTGTTGTTTATAGATCTCAGAGAGATAATGCACATTAAAGCGCAAAAAGTCGATCAGCTCACAGGCCGCATCGATCTCGGCCTGAAACGCATTTTTACTTTGCCCCAGCATGGTAGTACCCGTCATATACGAACGATACTTGGTGGCCATCAGGTCGGCGGCTTTCAAAAATATCGCTGCGCGGTTTTCCCAACTTGTCACGGCCCAAGAGGCACGGGCCTCGAGGGCTGCTTCAATGGCTAGTTGCACGTGCTTTTCTTCGCCCTGGTGAAAATACCCCAGCACATGCTTACGCTCGTGCGGCGGATGCATGGCCACTTTTTTACCCGTTCTTACTTCTTTGGCGCCAATGTACATGGGCACATCCACCTGCTGGCTCTTTAGTTCGGCCAAGGCTTCTTTTAATCGTTTGCGTTCGGCAGACCCGGGGGCATACCCCAGTACCGGCTCGTTGGCAGGAAGCGGATAAGAAAAAGTACCAATAGAC
>JBJTFT010000101.1:0-7927 GCA_046093525.1 Sphingomonadales bacterium
ATCCTGAGCGGTTTAGTCCCAACGTGCTGCTGAGGGGATTGTTTCAATGTACGCTGTTACCCGATGTGGCCTTTATTGGGGGCGGTGCGGAGATAGCTTACTGGTTACAGGTAAAAAAGCTATTTGCAGCTGCGGCCATTCCACTTCCTGTGTTGGTCTTGCGTAATTCCTTTTTGTTAGTCGAGCCCGGTGCTGCAAAACGATTGGGCAATTTAGGACTGCGGCCAGAGCAGCTGTTTTCCACCACCGATCAGCAACTGCGAGCGATTGTGCACGAGGCGACGCAGTCTCAGCATGATCTCGCCCAGCCACGTGCTGCTATCCATCAGCTCTATCAACAGGTCAAAGAGCAAGCCGGACAACTTGACCCTACGCTGGAAGCCCACGTTTCTTCGCTCGAGAAAAGGTCGCTGCAGGGAATAGAGGGTCTGGAGAAAAAAATGTGGAGAGTCATCAAGCGCAAGCACCAAGAGCAGCAATATCAGTTACACGCGCTTCATGCGCAGCTGTTTCCACAAGGAAAACTACAGGAACGACATCAGCATCTAGGAGTTTACTATGCGCAGTGGGGAAGGGAGTTGCTCGAACAGTTACTGGTGCATTCACAGGGACTCGCACAGGAATTTACCATTTTGCACTTGCCTTAATCAAATTTATTTTCGTACCCGTCTTTTTTCAGACGCTCTACTTTTTCGATCACCTCGCGGCTCAGTTTTGCTTTGTAGGTGGCGATCGTTTGGGCAATGGGGTCGTGATATGTTCCTAATATCTCAGCAGCCAATATACCCGCATTTTTGGCCGCGTTCAGAGCCACGGTAGCTACCGGAACTCCATTGGGCATTTGTAAAATAGAGAGTACAGAATCCCAGCCATCGATGGAGTTCGATGATTTGATGGGTACGCCAATGACCGGAAGGGTGGTCACCGAAGCCACCATGCCGGGTAAGTGGGCAGCCCCACCGGCTCCGGCAATTATAACTTTAAGGCCTCTTTCCCTGGCTTGTTGGGCATATTCGATCATTCGGTGCGGCGTACGATGAGCAGACACCACGGTAATCTCGTGGGCGATATCAAATTCCTTTAGTACATCGGCCGCGGCCTGCATGACAGACAGATCACTGTCGCTTCCCATAATGATTCCGACCAAGGGCTCCATAGAGTGAATTTAGGTGCAAAGAAACAATAAAATCGGTAAATCGTCGATCAACGCAATAGCGCTCCCTTGATGCGGAGCAGTTCGGTCTCCGCTCGTTTGGTCAAGAACCGGGCCTGTATGAGACGCGTGTAGGCGTCTTGAAGGCTCTTTTGAGCCTCTTTGAGTTGAATCAGCGTGGTAGAATTGAGGCGGTATACATCTAGCACAATGGCCACATTTTCTTTGGCCAGTAAAATGTTTTCTTCTTCGAGCTGGAGTGCCTTTTGTTGCGCCTCGTACTCGTTGTAGGCCTGCACCAGCTGTAAACTCAACTGTGCTTGCTGTTGTTCAAAGACCAGCTGCCGGTTTTGTAGGGAGAGTTGTGCTGAGCGAATATTTCGTTGTGCGGAGAATTGATTGAAGAGCGAAATAGAGGTGTTGATGCCAAAATTTAGTCCGCTGTTTCGGCTAAATAAAGGTTGAAAGGGATTGACCACGGCAATATTATCGAGACGGTTAAAGTTATAGTTCGAGGTCAGATTCAATTGTGGCCAGCGATCGGCTTTCGCTTCTCGCAGTTGAAAGCGGGCAATGTCGATCTGTTTGTTGGCGATCTGCAGTGCAGGATTTGTTGTGCTGAGGGAGGGCTGTATTTCTTGCAGCGAGATACGATTGGCGAAGGGAATGGAGTCTGATACCTCGTAGCGACGCCCCGAAGCTACTCCCATGAGCGTATTAAGTTGTTCCTTCAGCAATACAATATTGTTTTGTTGTTGTAGTTGGGCGGCTTTGGTGGCGTTCAGATCGACCTTGCTTTGCAACACATCGGGTTTGGTGCCCGAACCGATACTTAATTTGTATTCGGCCAGTTTAACGCGTTCTGTATTGATGGCGAGTTGTTCCTCTACTGCTCGGAGTTGTTGTTGTTGCTGTACGATGGCATAATAGCCTGTAATGACTTGGCCGATGGTATTGATGATGTTGTTCTTGATGGCCAGGGACCCCGTCTCCAATAGGGCGGATATCCGATCGCGTGTAGCATAGAGTCTTCCACCATTAAATAGCGTCCAGTTCAAGGCCACGCCACTGTTAAGGTTCTCGGACCGGATTCCTTTACGCTGGCGAATGGCGCCATCCGTAAATTTTTGATATTGGTCGTTGTTATTGAGCGTAAGACCCGTATTGAGTGTTAGGCGGGGCAACAAGACTGCATTTCTATACTGAAAGTCGAGTGCTGCCGCCGCAGAATCATTCTTGGCCAATCGGATCTCGAAGTTGTTTTCAAGGGCGGTCGCTATGGCTTCCTCTACGGTCAGTAGCGACTGGCCAAGCCCGATGCTCGTGATCGAAAACGAGAGGATAATATAAAAAAAGAGTCTTTTCATGCAGCAGGATTATGCGCCGATAAACTTGTCAATTTCCTTTTCTTTTCTCTTTCTGGACAGGTACGAATACATGGCCGGAATTACGAACAAGGTCAACAAAAGTGAAAAGCAAATACCTCCCACGATCACAACCCCTAGCGGAATGCGGCTGGTAGCAGCGGCACCGAGTGAAAGGGCCAACGGCAGGGCACCCAGCGCCATGGCCAGGCTTGTCATTAGAATGGGGCGTAGACGTTGGGTGGCGGCTTCTACAACGGCCTCTGTTCTGCCAACTCCTTTTTCTCGAATCTGGTTAGCGAACTCCACGATCAGGATCCCATTCTTGGTAACCAGACCGATCAGCATGATCATGCCGATCTGCGAAAAAATATTGAGGGTATGTCCAAATGCCCACAGCGACAGCACCGCTCCTGCAATGGCCAGCGGTACCGTAAACATGATGATGAGCGGATCTACAAAACTTTCGAATTGAGCGGCCAACACCAAGAAGATCAACACCAGGGCCAGTAAGAATGCGAACGAGGTATTACTGGCACTTTCTTTAAAGTCTCTTGATGATCCACTTAGCGAAGTTGTAAAAGTGTCGTCGAGTACCTTGGCGGCAATGCGTTCCATCTCTTCGATACCATCTCCAATGGTATAACCGGGTTGCAGACTGGCAGAGATGGTGGCCGATTTGTAACGATTAAAGTGGTAAATGGTAGGAGGGCTGTTCGTCTCTTCGATCGTTATCAGGTTGTCCATCGAGATCAGTTCTCCCTTATTGTTACGTACAAAAAGTTGTCGAAGATCGCCCGGATCGTCTCGGTCGCTGCGGGCCACTTGCCCCATCACGCTGTACTGTTTTCCATCTTTTGTAAAATAACCCATGCGGCGATTGCTAAAGGCCAGTTGCAAGGTCTGGGACACATCGGTCACACTTACACCCAGCGAAGCTGCTTTTAATCGATCGATCTCTACCTTCAGTTCGGGGCGATTGAATTTGAGGTCCGTGTCGGGGTTTTGCAGGATCTTACTATTGCGGGCCTCTTCGAGCATCTTGGGCAAGGCCTTCGTTAGCTTGTCGAAATTATTATGTTGTACCACGAACGAAACCGGCTGACCACCTCTTCGGTTTACAGAAATGGTTTGGTCTTCGATCACGAATCCTCTGCCCTCTGTGTAGCGAGAAAGGTTACGGTTGATCATCTTGGCCAGTTCTCCTTGCGATCGCTCGCGTTGCGAAGGATCGGTCAGTGTTACACGAACAAACCCGGTGTTTGCATTGCCCGATCCGGTAAATCCGGGAGAGGTAATACTAAACAGCATGGTACGTTCCGGTACAGAATCGAGTACCAGTTGGGTCACTCGGTTTACGTAATTATCCATGGCGTCGAACGAGGTTCCCTCGGGTGCGGTCAGTTGTACCCTAAACTGACTGCGGTCCTCCATGGGAGCGATCTCCGATTGCAGTTGGCTTCCTACAAAATAAATGGCGGCCATGCAGAGCCCGATAATGACCACTCCTATGATACGGATTCTCATGAAACGTTCCAGCAGTCGCTGGTATGAATTTTCCATCCAACGAAAGAACGGCTCGGTAATACGATAGAACCAGCCGTGATGGCCCGGATTTTTTTTGGTCAACTTTACATTGAGCACCGGGGTCAGGGTAAGCGAAACAAACGCTGAGATCAAGACAGCGCCCGATACCACGATGCCAAATTCTCGGAAGAGCCTTCCTACGAATCCCTCTAAAAAGATGATCGGCAAAAAGACGATGGCTAGCGTGATCGATGTGGCAATGACGGCAAAGTAAATTTCGCGGGAGCCTTCTACGGCCGCTTGCCACTTGTTCATTCCTTTCTCTATCCGCTTGTAAATATTTTCAGTGACGACGATCCCATCATCTACTACCAGCCCTGTAGCCAGCACGATGGCCAATAGCGAAAGCACATTGATGGTAAATCCCATCAGATACATAATAAAAAAGGCGCCGATTAAAGAGACCGGTATGTCGATCAACGGGCGAAGGGCAATGATCCAATCCCTAAAGAACGCATAGATGATCATGACCACCAGCAGAAAAGCGATCATGAGCGTCTCTCGCACTTCAAGGATCGACTTTTTTATGAATCGGGTTTGATCCAGCCCAATGTTGAGGGTGATATCTTCGGGCACATCTTTTTTGATCTGCTCTAAGCGCTTGTAAAATTCATTCGAGATCGATACGTAATTAGAACCGGGTAGGGGGATGATGGCCAGTGCGATCATGGGGGTACCATTTCCGCGCATCAGTGTTTCTTCGTTCTCAGGGCCCAGTACCGCTTCTCCTACATCCTTGAGTTTAATATCGGCCCCGTTGCTATTTTTTATGATCAGGTTATTGAAATCTTCTTCTGTGTTCATGCGCCCAAAGGTTCGCACCGAGAGCTCAATAGAAGAGCCGGCGATCTTTCCGGAGGGCAGTTCGCTGTTCTCGCGGGTAAGGGCCGCTTGTACATCTCCCACGGTAATACCCAGGGCATTGAGCTTGGCGGGTTCCAGCCAGAGTCGCATCGCATATCGCTTTTCGCCCCAGATCTGTACGGCACTTACCCCGGGGATGGTCTGCAACCGTTCTACCAGCACATTGGTCGCGTACTCGGTAATGGCCAACTGATCGCGATTAGGGCTCTGCACCGTCATCGAGATAATAGGATCCGAGCTGGCATCGGCTTTAGACACTACAGGAGGCGCATCCAAGTCGGAGGGTAACGAGCGAACGGTCTGCGAAACCTTATCGCGTACATCATTGGCGGCGGCCTCTAGGTCTACCCCCAACTCGAACTCTACATTGATATTGCTGGTGCCATTACTGCTCGAAGAGGTAATGTTCTTGATGCCGGCAATTCCATTGATCGATTTTTCGAGTGGTTCCGTGATCTGGGTCTCGATGATCTCGGGATTGGCACCGGGATACGAAGTCCTGACACTGATATTGGGTGGGTCAATAGCGGGATAGTCACGAACACCCAGAAACTTAAAGCCGATCACCCCGAATAGCACGATGATCAAGTTCATGACCACAGCCAGAATGGGCCTTCTAAGACTTAGCTCTGCCAGATTCATGGTTATGGATTCAATATTTTACCAATGGTGATGGGGGCGTCGGGTCTAACACTAAGCAGCCCTGTTGTTACTATCGTGTCGCCAGCCGCAATACCTTCTATGATCTGCACCCGATCGGCCGTTCTGGAACCCGTCTTTATATCGGTGAATACGGCAATCCCCCCCTTGTATAGAATTACTTTTTTCCCGCGGGCTTGTGGTAAGATCGCCTGCGTAGGAATCAAAATGGCATTGGGGTCAGGATCAAAGCCTATACTGACCTTGGCAAAACTTCCGGGAAGTAGCGAGGGGCTGTTGCTTTCTACGCGGGCTCGCACTTGCAAGCTTCGGCTGTTTTCGGTCACCCTCGATTCGGTAGCAACGATACGCGCCACTAACGAATCGGAGCTTCCCTCGAAACGAAAGCGAACGGATTGTCCGTTTCGGATCTTTCCAATATATTTTTCCGGAATCGAAAAATCGAGCTTCAACTGATCGGTCTGGTTGATGACAGCGATTACAGCGGTCGGATTTACATAAGCGCCGTTACTGATGTTACGAAGTCCCAACTTGCCGCTAAAAGGAGCTCGGATCTCCGTTTTATCCAGACTGGTCTTAATAATGCCGATATCGGCTTTCAGACTGTTGACTTGTAACAGACTGATATCGTAGTCTTGTTGGCTAATGCCTTGTATCTTTAGGAGCTGGGCTTGTCTTTTTTCTGTTTGTTGTGCTAGCTGCAACTGTATTTCCAATTTGTTCAGTTGGGCGACCAGGTCCGCATCATTCAATTTGGCCAGCAAACTTCCTTTTGCCACATATTTTCCTTCTTCGACAAGCAGCTGCACGATTCGACCGGCCATCTCGGGATGGATCTCTACCGATTCGCTGGCCACGATGGTACCGGGTACTTCAATGATTTCGGCGTAAGCCGTGGGCTGGGCAATGAATAGATCAACTTTAAGGGGCTTATTTTTTTCACCGACTCCCATGGTTGCCGGTGGTTTCTTTGCAGTTTCGCCACAGCTGATCACCGTAAGCAGTGCGAGGGGCAATGCCCAGGATAAGACATTTTTTCTCATGAAGGCAAATTGGTCAATAAAGATAGCGTTGTTAGGTCAAACAACACCGGCTAGTTAGACGATAAAAACCTGATTATCTTTCGCTACCGCCACTCACAGACAAGGCTTTTTTGAGCTCCCGGGCCTGTTCTTTCAAGTGTTGCATATCACTGCCCAACAGGGTCATGTGCCCCATCTTTCTGCCGGGCTTGCTGGTCTTTTTTTCGTACAAGTGAACGGATAGCCCCGGCGTGCCGGACACTTGGGCCATTCCATGGTATTGGGCGGGCCCGGCGACCCCCGATCCAACCAGGTTAATCATAACCGATGGGCTACGTAAACGGGTAGAACCAATTGGATGCGAAAGCAAGATGCGCCACAGCATATCGAATTGTGATGAATCGATGGCCTCTATACTGTGATGGCCACTGTTGTGCACGCGAGGGGCGGTCTCGTTGACCAACAACCGATCTTGTTGATCCAGGAACATCTCTACCGCAAAAAGGCCGGGCGATCGAAAACCTTGCACGACCTGCAGGGCAATCTGGGTAGCACGCGAGGCTATCGACGCATTGACTTGTGCCGGGCACAGTTGATAGTCTAGCAGGTTGAGGGTAGGATCAAAACACATTTCTACCAAGGGATACACCGCCGTCTCTCTGTTTTGGTTGATAGCGACCATTAGGGCCAATTCTTTTTTGATGGGTACCATTCTTTCGAGTACAGCTGGTGCGTCAAATCCTTTGCTCAGCTCCGATGCATCTTTAATTACTTGAACGCCTTTTCCGTCGTATCCTCCTTCGCCAATCTTATGCACGGCGGGAAGAAAGGAGATGTGTTCTAGAAGTTCGTTACGCGTTTGCGTTATTACAAAATCGGCGGTGGGTATGTGTTGCTCCAGGTAATAGGCTTTTTGCGCGATCTTATTTTTGATGAGGCGTAACACACGGGGTTCCGGGATAACCACAACCCCCTCGGCAGCCAGTTTTTCGAGTGCATCGATATTTACTTGTTCTATTTCGATGGTAATGCTGTCGAGCGATCTTCCAAATGCATATACATCGTCGAAATTTCGAATATCGCCCAATGTAAAATAGTCGCACAAGGGAGCGGCCGGGCACTCCGGATCGTTCTCCAGTACATGTGTTTCTACTGAATAGGGTTCGGCCGCTTGCAATAGCATTCTTCCCAGCTGTCCCCCTCCTAAAATGCCCACCTTTTGCATGGCTCAAAGATAGCGTCAAAGCCAGCTTCCTTGCCGAGCGGTGCATCAATTT
>JBJTFT010000102.1:0-12700 GCA_046093525.1 Sphingomonadales bacterium
AGAACAGCCGGGCACGTTGGTGTCGATACAAATTTTAGATGCCGCCGGGCGCCTGGTTCGGGTATTAGCCGCCAGAACCTTACTCGGCAGAAGCGGACAATGGCATTGGGATGGGAGAGATCAGTATGGCCAATTGCTGGCAGCAGCGAACTACCTAATTGTGATCACACACTATTCTATACAGGGCAACAGAGAACTATATCGATTTGGCGTGTCGCTGGTGCGATAGGTTTCTAAAAGTTTTAACAAGTTAATCTTCAAAATCATGCATCAAGTTTTACCTTGCGCTTGTCTAATAGTATTCGTACAACCCAACTGCAATCCCATATTACATGAAATACCTACCCCTTCTCTTATTGGCCCTCTCTTTGCAAGTGCTCTCCGTCAGCTTGTCCTACGCGCAAGAACCAGAAAGCAAATTCTTAGAAAGAGCTCCCCGTCAAAATGTATATGTGGAATTGGGTGGCAACGGAATTGCCTTTAATGTAATGTATGAGACTCGACTCAACAAACGATCGGATGGTATTGGCATTAAAGCCGGCTTGGGAGGCTTTAGCGGCAGCTATGAGAAAGTATTTACCGTTCCGGTTGGTGTTAACTGGTTACTTACCAAAGACAATAAACATTTTTTTGAAGCCGGTGCGGGATTGACCTACCTACACTACAACGACACCTACGATCCTTGGTGGCCCGGCGGCACCTACGAAGCCTTTCCGGTAGACCTGGCCGGACTAACTGTCGATAAAAAGAACTCTGTCTATGGCCATATGACGCTTGGCTACAGAAGACAGCCTACGAATGGAGGCATAACCTGGGGGGTAGCACTTTCGCCTCACTTTAATCAAAATGGATTTTGGCCGGTGTGGGTCGGCTTCAAATTCGGGTATTCTTTTGCGAGAAAGTAGACGATCTACGAGAGCTCTATATCAAAACTCACCAACTCCTTGAACTGACGGATGCGGTCGTGAATTTCTTTTTTACCTACTTCTTTAAGACGGGTGGGTCCGAATTTTTCTACACAGAAGCTGGCCATGGCAGAGCCTACGATGATCCCTCTTTTCATATTCTCGAAAGAAATGTCTCCGGTCTTGGCAATATGCCCGATAAAACCACCGGCGAACGTATCACCGGCACCGGTAGGATCAAACACGTCTTCTAAGGGAAGAGCCGGTGCATAAAACACTTCGTCTTGCTGAAAGAGTAAGGCCCCGTGCTCTCCTTTTTTGATGATCAGGTAACGAGGACCCATGGCCATGATAGCACGAGCGGCCTTGACCAGCGAAAATTCGCCCGATAACTGACGCGCCTCGGCATCATTGACCATCAACATATCTACATAACGCAGTACGATCTTGAGTTCGTTCATGGCGGTCTCCATCCAAAAGTTCATGGTATCCATAACGATCAGACGGGGACGTTGCGTTAACTCCTGGATCACATTGAGCTGCATACGGGGTTGTAAATTGCCCAGCATCAGAAACTCAGCGCCCTGGTAGCCGGCCGGCACCTTAGGATCGAAATCGGCCAATACATTTAAATCGGTTACCAATGTATCCCGGCTGTTCATGTCGGCGTGATAGCGACCGCTCCAGAAGAAAGATTTTTTATCGGCGACCACCTCTACCCCGTCGGTTTGCACGCCACGACGACGAAGCTCTTCCATCTCTTCTTGCGGAAAATCGTATCCGACAATAGAGATCTGCTGAACGGGGGTTACAAAATTGCTGGCGGCATAGGCTACATAGGTAGCGGAGCCACCCACAATACGGTCTGTTTTTCCAAACGGGGTTTCGATGGCATCAAAGGCCATGGTTCCAACGGTAATCAGTGACATAGGGTGCAAACCTATACTAAATCTGCAATCTAAAAAAGGCATTATTTATGTACCTTTCCAATCCATTTATCTGTTATGGCAAAGGCAATTAGAAAAAAGGCCTCTAAGAAAGGGCTGATCCTGCAAAAAGCAGCCGCCATGTTCCGCCAACGCGGATTTGCGGCTACCTCTATGCGCGATCTGGCTGAGGTAGTTGGAATAGAAGCTGCCAGTCTCTATAATCATATCAGCTCTAAGAACGAGATCCTCGAGGCTATTTGCTTCGACATGGCCAATCACTTTAATACACATATGGACCAGATCGAGGCCACTCGGCAGTCGGCCTTATCGGCTCTCGAGGCGGTGCTGCGGTTCCATATCCGGCAGATGATCGATAACTACGAGCAGGTTTATGTGAGCGACCGCGAATGGAAACATTTACAAGAGCCTTACCTCTCTAACTTTCAGACCCAGCGCCGTACGTATCGTAAGCGGATCGCTCACCTGATCGATACGGGCATACAGAAAAAAGAAATTCTCCCTATTGATAGTGCCACGGCCGTGCTCATTATGTTACATGCCATTAGCGGTATCGAAAGCTGGCATCGCAGTAAAAAAAGAATCAGTGCCCGCGAACTCGAGGACAATATGCTGACCATCTTGGTAGGCGGCCTTCGAAAAAATCACTAGAAAATGTCGCTTCATTTTCATCCCCTTACCGTTAAAGAAGTTCGGCAAGAAACGGCCGACTGTGTTTCGTTGCTATTCGACGTACCCGAGACCCTGCAAGCCACCTATCAATTTTTACCCGGACAAAATTTGACGCTAAAGGCGACGATACATGGAGAAGAGGTCAGACGCAGCTATTCGATCTGCAGCGCGCCGCAAGACAAGGAGCTTCGCGTAGCGATAAAAAAAGTAGAGGGAGGCGTTTTCTCGAACTATGCCAACGATCAACTCAAGGCTGGCGATACGCTCGAGGTAATGCCCCCCGCGGGTAAGTTCAACACGCCGTTGCAGGTTTCTCATAGCAAACGATACCTAATGATCGCGGCCGGTAGCGGCATCACCCCTATTCTCTCTTTGATCAAATCTATCTTATTTACCGAACCGGCCAGCACTATCACCTTGGTCTATGGCAACCGCAGTCGTTCCAGCATCATCTTTTTTGAGGAACTCGAACAACTCAAAAACACGTACATGCAACGGCTCAACATGCTGCATATACTAAGCCGAGAAAAAACGGATAGCCCCTTACAATTAGGGCGCATCGATTCAGAAAAACTGACCCTTCTCGATCGATTGATCGGTTGTAAGAATATGGATGAATGCTTTATCTGCGGACCCGAAGAAATGACCTTGAACAGCAAGGCCTTCTTGGAGAGAGCAGGGATGCCCGCTAAAAAGATCCATCTCGAACTCTTTACCAGTTCTAAAATAGCGGCGAGGGCTAAAAAGAATCCGGCCGCTACATCTCAAGAAAAGAGAAGCAGTCAGGTTACGATCAAACTCGATGGCAGAGAAGTGAATATCGATATCCCCCTGCAAGAAGAGGTAACCATTTTAGATGCGGCCCTTGCTCAAGGGGCCGATCTTCCGTTCGCTTGCAAAGGTGGCATGTGTTGCACCTGCAAGGCCAAACTTGTAAGCGGAGAAGTGATAATGGACGTACACTGGGGGCTCGAAGAAGAGGAGGTGGAACAAGGGTATATTCTGACCTGTCAGAGCTACCCCAAGACCGAGAAACTGATCGTGGACTTCGACCATAAGTAAGGAGCATGTTAACCGGTCAACCTTTATGCCTAACAGTTGTTAGTTTTCAATAAATTTGCATCTTATTGCTATGACTATGGAACCGCATAACCTGGAACATTTTTTTCAAGACAAGATCGATCGGGAGATCAAGATCGAACCCCGCGACTGGATGCCTGATGCCTACCGCAAAACGAATGTGCGGCAAATTAGCCAGCACGCTCATAGCGAGATCGTGGGTATGCTCCCCGAGGGCAACTGGATATCGAGAGCCCCTTCGCTCAAACGAAAAGCCATTTTGCTGGCCAAGGTGCAAGATGAGGCCGGACACGGACTTTATCTCTACGCCGCGGCTGAGACCTTAGGTCAATCGCGTGAACAAATGATCGAAGACCTGCACAGTGGCCGGGCCAAGTACTCCTCGATCTTTAATTATCCTACGCTAACCTGGGCCGATATGGGCGCCATTGGCTGGTTGGTAGACGGGGCTGCGATCATGAACCAGGTGATGCTGACCCGTACTTCGTATGGACCTTATGCAAGGGCCATGGTGCGGATCTGTAAAGAAGAGAGCTTTCACCAACGACAAGGTTTCGAAGTATTGCTCGTACTCTCTAAGGGGAGCGAGGCACAAAAAGCCATGTGTCAGGATGCGATCAATCGCTGGTGGTGGCCGGCTCTGATGATGTTCGGCCCTCGAGACGGAGAGAGCACCAATAGCGATATGAGCATGAAGTGGAAGATCAAACGCAAGAGCAACGATGAACTTCGCCAGCAGTTTGTGGATATGATCGCCGAGCAGGTCAAGCTACTTAACATGACCTTACCCGACGAGAAGCTCTGTTGGAATGAAAGCAAACAACATTACGACTTTGGCGAGATCAATTGGGATGAGTTTTGGCAAGTGGTCAAAGGCAACGGCCCCTGCAACAAAGAAAGATTGGCCGCCCGAAAAAAAGCCTGGGAAGAAGGACGCTGGGTACGCGAAGCCGCTTCGGCCTATGCTGCCAAGCAAAAACAAAAACAACAAGCAGCCTGATAATTTTTTTACCATGCAACTGATCAGAAAGTTTTATTACGGTGATATTCCCAGTGATGCCAGCGGGGCCGCTAATACAGGCCCAACACAACCGGCCTCTGATTGGCCCCTGTGGGAAGTTTTTATCAGAAGTAAGCAAGGACTGGAGCATAAACATGTAGGAAGCCTGCATGCCGCCGATGCGACCATGGCCATCGAAAATGCCAGAGACGTTTATACCCGCCGCAGCGAAGGAATTAGTATTTGGGTCGTAGAAAGTCATCATATCAAAACATCGGCTCCCGAGGCCTCGGCCGAACTTTACGAACCCGCACAAGACAAGATCTATCGTCATCCTACTTTCTATGATCTTCCCGACGAGATCAAACACATGTAACGGCCATGACGAATACTTCTCTCATAGATTTTACACTTTATCTGGCCGATAGCACCCTTGTCTTAGGACAACGCAACGGAGACTGGTGTGGTCATGGACCTGTATTGGAACAAGACATTGCGATCACCAATATTACACTAGACCTGATCGGGCAGTCCCGCAGTTTTTATCAATATGCCGCACAACTGATCGGCAACGGATGCACCGAAGACCAACTGGCCTATTGGAGAAACGAAAGAGAGTTCAAGAATGCATTGCTGTGCGAAAGACCGAATGGTGATTGGGCACAGACCATCTTGCGTCAAACTTTTTTTAGTTTTTATCAACGTGAACTCTTTACGCAGTTACTGCACGGAACGGATATCACACTGGCAGCCATTGCCGAAAAATCGCTTAAAGAAGTGCGTTATCATTGCCGCTGGAGCAGCGAATGGGTCTGTCGATTAGGAGATGGCACCGAAGAAAGTCGCCGTCGGTCATTAGTCGCACTAGAGAACCTATGGCCCTACACGGGGGAGCTCTTTATCGCTGCACCCTACGAAACGGCTTTACAAATCGATACGGCCACGCTCAAGGTAAATTGGATGAATGCCATCAATGCCCTATTGGCAGAGGCCACCTTACCCGCCCCTTCCCTAAGCGATACGTTTATGCATACCGGAGGCAAGACCGGACAACATACCGAAGCACTTGGATATCTATTGGCCGAATTACAATATGTGCAACGCTCTTATCCGGGTTGTGAGTGGTAACTTGCTCTGTAACGATCCTGAATAAGCAATAAATACGTTTGTTGAAAGCGCTTGTAACCGACTCTACTGAATTGCAGGAGTGCTATGCAGTTTTAGGCACCATCCATGATCCTGAGATACCCGTACTTACCATTTTGGATCTGGGGATCGTTCGACAGGTAGCACTACTGAGTTCTGTGCATGAGCAGGGCCACGTTAGCATAACCATCACCGCCACCTACACCGGATGTCCGGCCATGGATGCCATTGCCGTGCTTATCAAAATAGAACTATTAAAAAAGGGATACAAGAAGGTAGAGGTGCTTACGACGATCGCGCCCGCCTGGACCACTGACTGGATGAGCGAAGAAGGAAAAGAAAAATTAAAAACATACGGGATCGCACCGCCCGACAAACGATTTGAGATACCCGCCGACGGAATCGCGTGCCCACAATGCGGTAGCAGCAATACTCGTTTACTCAGCGAGTTTGGCAGTACGGCTTGTAAATCGCTTTTGCAATGCAACGACTGCGCCGAGCCCTTCGATTATTTTAAATGCCATTAGCCAACCGCAATAACTAACTTTATCGTAAACAGAAACGCATGTCCTCTATTATCGTTGACGTCAAAGATCAGGTAGCGCTGCTAACGCTCCACCGCCCCGATAAATTCAATGCCTTCAATCGCGAGATGGCCCTGCGCCTGCAACAAGAATTAGACATTTGCGAGAATAGCTCCGTACGGGCCGTGATCATTACAGGCAGCGGAAAAGCGTTTTGTGCCGGCCAAGATCTGGGCGAAGTCGTCGATCCCGAAGGACCGGGCATGGCACGTATACTGAAAGAACACTATAATCCGATCGTCACCCGCATTCGTCAACTAAAAAAGCCAGTGATCGCAGCGGTCAATGGTGTGGCCGCAGGGGCTGGCGCCAATCTGGCGCTCTGTGCAGACATTACCCTCGCTGGCGAATCGGCCAGTTTTATACAAGCTTTCTCTAAGATCGGATTGGTGCCCGATACGGGAGGCTCCTATTTTCTGCCTCGCCTGATCGGTTGGCAACGAGCCACAGCGCTGATGATGACAGGAGAAAAAATTACCGCCACCCAAGCGGCTGCCATGGGTATGATTTGGAAGGTCGTTGCTGATGCTGAGTTATTACAACAGGCTACCAACCTGGCTCAACAATTGGCTACCATGCCAACCACATCACTCGGACTTATCAAGCAGCAACTCAAGGGTAGTTTTGAAAACACCCTCGAGGAGCAACTGCAACTCGAAGACCGATTGCAACAAAAAGCCGCGGGCACCGCAGACTTCAAAGAAGGCGTGCAAGCTTTCTTGGAAAAAAGAACACCCCGCTTTACGGGAGAATAATCACTAAAATCAATTTTTTATGTCCTCTGCTGCCGATCAGCTAGCCAACAAGGTGGTCAACCACATGATGCAAGAAGATCGTTTCTCGCAATGGCTGGGTATTACCGTACTGGAAGTACGAGAAGGATACAGTCGCCTGCAAATGACCATCAGACCCGAAATGGTCAATGGATTTGGGATCGTACATGGTGGCGTAAGCTTTTCACTTGCCGACAGCGCCTTTGCCTTTGCCTGTAATAACAGAAACCAGTTATCGGTGGCACTCGATACCTCTATCAATTTTACTCATCCGGTACGGGTGGGTGATCAGCTAACGGCCGAAGCGACCGAATTACATCACGGAAAAAGTACAGGACTATACCAAATTAGCATTCACAATCAAAAACAAAAATTAGTAGCTCAATTCAAAGGCCTCTGTTATCGCACCGATAAAAAATTGATAAGCGAATAAACGTTCTATGTTTTACCAAGCCAATGGAATAAGACCCGTAGTAGATGCCAGTAGTTTTGTACATCCGCAGGCTGTTGTGATTGGACAAGTGACGATCGGCAAGAACTGCTATATCGGTCCCGGTGCGGTGCTACGTGGCGATTGGGGTGCCATAGAGATCGAAGAAGGATGTAACGTTCAAGAGAATTGTGTGATCCATATGTTTCCGGGACTCACGGTAAAATTATTGGCCGGGGCACATATTGGTCATGGGGCGGTGATCCATGGGGCCATTATTGGTCGCAACTGCTTGGTGGGTATCAATAGTGTGATCATGGACCATGTAGTGCTGGGCGACGAATCGATCGTAGGAGGGCTCACGTTCATTAAAGAAGGAGAACAAATCGCACCCTGCAGCGTAGTGGTGGGCAATCCGGGTAAAGTAGTCAAGTCGGTGAGCGAAGAGATGCTGCGCTGGAAGACCGAAGGCACTACCCTTTACCAAGAATTACCCCGTCAGTGCTTTGATGAGTTAAAGAAATGCACACCACTTCGTCGACCACGCCAGCAGTCACCACGTAGAAAACCCGAGTACCTAAGCTGGAAAAAAAAGCAAAATAAAAAATGACCTATCCGACCGCGTTTTACGGGTCGGCCGGCAAGGGAACCCATTATTTACTGCGGTAAAACCTTATCCAATGTCGCAGCCAGGTCATCGCCTCGCAGTGATTCGGCAACGACCTTTCCTTGCGGATCGATGAGTACATTGTAGGGAATGCCGGTTATCTTATAGAGCGATACCACAGGGCTGTCCCAATATTTTAGATCGCTCACTTGTGTCCAAGTCAATCCGTCTTTCATCACGGCCGTCATCCAATCGTCTTTAGCACCGGGTTGATCGAGCGAAACGCCCAGTACGGTAAAGTTTCTATTCTTGAATTGCTGGTAGGCGGCGACCACCACCGGATTTTCCATACGGCAAGGCTTACACCAACTCGCCCAAAAATCAACCAGCACATATTTACCGCGAAATGAACGTAAGCTAATGGTCTTTCCATTGGGATCGGGAAGACTAAATTCGGGAGCGGTCTGACCGGTCAAGCCCTTAGCGGTTTGCTGTTGCTGCTTGATGATGGCATCTACAGCGGTTACTCCCTGATGAGCGGGAAAGCGACCGGCCAATGAAGTTACCAGCTCGGCCACTTCGGTATTATCAAAACCGCGAAGACCAAAAGCGGGATTACCGGCCATATTCTGATAATATCCGAGGATCATCATAGAAAGTGCCGGGCTCTTGCTGCCGGTCAATGTCGATCGAGTGAAGGTGTAAAGCGAGTCGGTCTTTTGACCTACCTGTGCGGTTTGTGTCTGCAGTAAACTGTCTTGTGCAGGGGTGCGCACACCGGCAAGGGTTGCGATGCTATCGGCTACTCTACGCAACTCAAAGGCTTGCTGTAATTGTGTATTGAAGCGAAGCATGTACTGTTGTAAATTTTTGCTGGCCTCGGAGCCAACGACCTCATAGCGGTCCGGAAATTCGCTGTTAGCCGGGCCAAAAAAAATATTTACCTCGATACTCGACGCATCATTGATAATAGATGCGGCGGGGTACGACTGTTTCCCGATCCTTATATTGAATATCTTCTCTTCGGATGCCGCTGTTTGCAATGCATAAGCACCGTCTTTGTCCATCACCGCCGAGTCTACCACCAGTCGTTGCATGGTGGCCATAGGCACCTCTTCGAGGTAAACGGTTTGGGCACCGATTCCCTTGATTTTTCCTGCCACAGAGAAAGAGTCGCTCCGATTATTTTGTCCGCAAGAGAACAAAACGACAAGGGCCAGTAAGCCAACATAAGATCTTTTCATGTGCTATAATTTAAAGAAGGGCCTGAACAGCAGCAATTACTTCGCCAAGTGTAGAGGCTTCCTGGCCACCGGCGGTAGCCAGCGTTTTTTGTCCGCCACCACCTCCTTTAATAAGCGGAGCCACTACGTTCTTAATGATCGAATTCGCATCGAGTGATGGCGACTTGGTGAGCTCTTCTGCAACGCCCACAGCGACAAAAGGCTTTCCATCGATAAGAGCGGTTAGTACAATCACTTGATTTGTGGCTTTTTCCCGCAGCTCCAAACAGCATTTCTTTAGCGCATCGGGACTTGCGACCTCGACCTGTTCACCGATAAAATGTACCGCCCCAATTTTCTTTATTTGCCCCAACAATCGATCGCGAAGGGCCACTAATTCTTTTTGCTCGAATTGTTCCAGTCGTTGACGAAGGGTCACTTGTTCTTGTTGCAATTGCTCAACGGCCTTTGTAATATCTTTTGGATTTTTAAGTAACTCTCGCACCGATTGCAGGGTTTGCGCCGTAGCACGAATATGATCAATGGCGAATGACCCACATACAGCCTCCACACGACGCACGCCGGCCGCGACCGCCGATTCGGTCAGTAAAGAGAAAAGACCCAGCTCTCCGGTAGCTCCCACGTGCGTACCTCCGCATAACTCCACCGAATAGGTGGGATCCGTGATCACGACCCTGACCTTATCTCCGTATTTTTCGCCAAACAAAGCCATGGCGCCCAGTTGGAGTGCTTCGTCTTTGGCCATGGTCTTGATGACCACGGGAATGTTTTCTCTGATCTTAGTATTCACGATCGTCTCTATGTGCAGGAGTTCATCGGCGGTGACCTTTGCAAAATGCGAAAAGTCGAACCGAAGATGAGCCGATTCTACCAACGAGCCTTTTTGAACTACATGCGTACCGAGCACCTGGCGAAGGGCCGCATGCAACAGGTGAGTCGCTGTATGGTGTGCCGCTGTTTGGTTACGCAATATATCGTTTACCGAAGCGGTGACTGTATCGGTAACCACGGCGGGCATCTCTGCCGTGTAATGAATGATCAGATCATTATCTTTTTTTGTGTCTATTACGGCAACGGCCTGCTCGCCGAAATGTAACCATCCCGTGTCTCCTACCTGGCCGCCACTCTCGGCATAAAAAGGAGTTGCACTCAATACCCATTGGTAGCCTTCTTTACCCTTGGCGGTGACTTTTCTGTATTTCAGTACTTGTGCCGTAGTCACGAGTTGCTCATACCCCATAAACCGGTTGGATCCCTCTTGCAGCACCGTCCAATCACCCGCATCCACGGCGGTGGCCGCGCGGCTGCGGTCTTTTTGTTGTTTCATCTCTAGTTCAAAGCCGGCCTCGTCTACGCGTAATCCTTGTTCGGATGCGATCAGTCGGGTCAGATCGATCGGAAACCCATAGGTGTCATATAACTCAAAGGCTGCCCCTCCTGCGATAATGCCTTCTTTTGCTGTTTGAACGATATCATCAATTCTGCGAAGCCCCTTTTCGAGCGTGCGCAAGAAAGCTTCTTCTTCTTCGCGTACCACGCGTGCTACAAAATCAACTTGTTGGTGCAATTCAGGAAATACGTCTTGAAACTGAGTGGCCAACACAGGCACTAATTGCGCAAGTAAGGGTTGCCGATAATTTAAATACGAGTAGTAATAACGGACAGCCCTGCGAAGAATACGCCTGATCACATAACCGGCGCCGGTGTTACTGGGCAGCTGCCCGTCGGCGATCGTAAAACCTATGGCGCGAATATGATCGGCAATTACCCGAAATGCCACAGCGGTCTTCGTATCGGATCCATCGTAGCGCACCCCGGAAATTTTTTCGGTAGTTGCAATGGTGCCACTAAAAATATCGGTGTCGTAATTAGAGGTCTTGCCCTGCAGTACGCGCACCAGCCTTTCTAACCCCATACCCGTATCGACATGCGTGGCAGGCAGGGGTTCTAGACTGCCGTCCTTTTTACGGTTGAACTGAATGAATACATTGTTCCAGATCTCGATCACTTGCGGATGATCTTTATTGACCAGATTCTGACCAGGGACTTTCTTTCTCTCCTCATCGGAGCGACAATCGATATGGATCTCGCTGCAGGGTCCGCAGGGTCCGGTATCGCCCATCTCCCAGAAATTATCTTTTTTATTGCCAAAGACAATGTGTTCGTCCGATAAAAGCGTCTTCCACTTGGCGAGTGCAATGGTAGAAGGTGGGATATTCTCTTTAAGATCGCCCTCAAAGACTGTAGCGTACAACCGATCTTTGGGAATTTTATACACCTCCGTCAATAATTGCCAGCTCCATTCGATGGCCTCGTTCTTGAAATAATCGCCAAAGCTCCAGTTACCCAGCATCTCGAACATGGTGTGGTGGTAAGTATCGACACCTACCTCTTCGAGATCGTTATGCTTTCCGCTCACGCGCAGACATTTTTGCGTATCGGCCGCACGCGAATAAGGTGCTTTTTTATTGCCCAGAAAATAATCCTTGAACTGGTTCATGCCCGCATTGGTGAACATGAGAGTGGGATCGTTTTTGACCACAATGGGTGCAGAGGGCACGATGGTGTGCCCTTTAGAGGCAAAGAAATCGAGAAAAGCCTTGCGTATTTCGAACGAGGTCATCATGGGGTGTAAATGCTATATTTGTCTCTGTCGCAATGCTGGCAAAGGTAAGGCAATTTAAACGCAGCTACGCTTTGGGATGAAGAAGGTAAAGTACTTTTATAACACCAACACGCTTCGCTATGAGCGACTGGAAACCCCCTTGCGGGTTACACTGTTGCGCGTGTTCGGCTTTGTGGCCTCGGCACTGGTCACCGCAGCGCTGATCGCCTACCTGGCCTTTCGTTTCATCGGATCTCCCAAAGAGAAGGTACTGGAACTTCAAAACCGCGAGATGCGCGAAGATTTCATATCGCTGGCCGAACAAGTACAGCGCATGGAACGACAGATGAAGGAACTCGAAAAAAGGGATAACGAAGTATACCGTGCCATCTTTGAAGCCATGCCCATTCCCGACAGTGCGCGTGCCCAAGAGCTGGCCACACAGTTAGAGATCGACAAGGTAGAGAAGTTAGGAAGCCGCGAATTGGTGACCTCCATTACCCAAACGGTCAATAATGTACTGACCCGTATGCAAGCCCAACAATCTTCTTACCAAGAAGTCGCGCAGCTGATCAAAGACAAAGAGAAATTACTGGCACACACCCCGGCCATTCAACCGGTGAGCAATAAAAATCTCAATCGGATCGCCTCCGGGTTTGGCTACCGTATCGATCCCATTTACAAGACCACCAAGCTGCATGCGGGAC
>JBJTFT010000103.1:0-3259 GCA_046093525.1 Sphingomonadales bacterium
GGCCATGATATTTTGAAGCATGCTGCCGGCAACCAATACGGTAAGCAGCACTATATGTCCGCTGACATCGATAAGAAGAAAGTAGAATACCAGATAGACGATCGGCAAGGCGATCAAAAAGATAAGCCCTTGCGCCACTAGTACAGTCGAGATCAGTAAAGAATAATTGCGCTTGCGCAGAACGAGACGATGCGACAATCCTACACTCAATCCCAGGTCGCAAACGGCGGCCACGATGATCAGGTTGAGTACTACCCAATATTGATTGAAGCTTTCTTGTCCCAGCGAGCGAAGCAAGTAGGGCGTCAGCAGAAAAACAGCTACTGCCGTAACAGCCTGCGAAAAAAACGTGGCGATCAGGTTATGAAAATAGCGCTGATTGGTCTTGGCAGTCTTGATCAACTTATAAAAAGGGGCCGACAGTGTTGGCATAAGTTACCTAATAGAAGAAGGCATCGTATCGAGATAATCCTGCGTCAGCAAAACGCCAACCAACGTCCAAAATAAAAAAGCCCCCATTGGGCCCTCCAGATATACATCAAAACTGGCATTGAAGAAAGCGGCTACTAACACCAAAGCTACCACCCGACTAAAAGCAGATAAGCGGCGGCTCCGGAGTGGGCGGATGACGGTGATATAGAGCCACCCAAGCCAAACGATCAGCAGTGGAATACCAAAACGAGCCAATATGGTGAGACTAACGTTGTGAGGAGAACGCAGGGTATCATCCTCTGCCGCCACTTCTCCCAATAGCGCTAGATTGGGACCAGGCCCTACACCTTTCAGGGCGGTTAGCGGATCTTGTGTATCGGAGATGATCTTATACCACCAGGCAAGTCGCCACAGTTTATTATCGGTAAGCGCCCCATCTTCATCATTGGAGAAAACAGTCTTGATATTGAGTAGCAGCTGTTCTACCCCTACGGCACGCCCCTGAAAGTTCTCCTCAGCACGGGTATTGACGTAGAAAAAAATAGCCGCTGTAAAAAATAGCGCAAACGCCAACAGGTAAGAACGAAAGGTGACTGCATTGATTTTTTTTCGGTACGACCAGAAAAATAAGCCGATCCCGATCGCATAGGCTAAAAAGCCACCGCGGGTAAAGGTGGCTACCATTAGTAAAAGATAAATGATGAGTACCGCATTGAGCAGCAACAAGCGACGATCCAGTTTGATGTGCCCAGACAACAACAACAAACTACTGATCAACAGATGCACGGCCATATCGCCAAATTTTACCAGCAGCAACGACACATCATTAAAGAGGCTAAACTCGACCCACTTAGGAAAATTGATCGAGAGTTGTAGTGATATGAAAGCCACGATCGGATAAAAAGCATAAATGCGAACGATCCCCTTTATAAATTGCGGCCAGTAGGGTAAAAAAAGAAATACGACCAGCACGAACCCAGGATAGATAAAGACGGCCGCATCTTTGAGTATGGCAGCCGGCGGCTGCGTAGGTAGAGCGAGTAATGACCAGATGATGGCAGCTGAGATAAAGATCAAAATGCATAATAACGGTTTACTATATGGTATCACGTACTGCTTGAGGTCGGCTACCAATAGTAAAAGTCCCAGTAAGAGTACAGCCTCGGCAAAAAAGCCATACGCTATCCCCTTGTTCATGTACGTGTACACGGCAAAAACGATCAAGTAGAGATGCATGTACCAGTATCGCAGGTTACTCAACGACATTTTAGTAAGATGGTGCATGGCTTCGCCACCTCGGTCCCACAGGGTAAAAAAAGGGCTGGCCGGTAGCGCTGCCAAAGCATTGGCAAGACCCGACAAATGTAAGCAAAGCTCTTTGTCTATGGGAGTGATACTAAAATAAAACGAATGGAAAATGAGTGGCTTATAAAGACATATTCGCTACACTTTGATGTAGATTCTCTTCTTATCCATCCAGTAGCATATCAACCACATAAAGCTGATTACCGCAATTGCATAGAGCAGCGACCCATTCTCCGGGGCACCCGGCACATGAATCAATACTTTTTTATAGAGCCAGTTCCAGGGATTCGCGCCGTCCAATTTAATGAGTGCCAGTCCCTTGGGCAAAAAGGCACTCAGCGCAAATACAAAAAGTGCATTCTTGCCGAACACGTCAAAAAACCGCGATAGCCACGACTTTACCCCCTTGACCTCTATTAAATACATCATAGTGGCAATGGTGATGATGGCCAGTCCGGTGGTGTACACCACATACGAGCTGGTCCATATCTTCTTGTTGATCGGCATCACCATATCCCAGCAAAACCCGGTGAGCAGCAGGGCCACCCCGGCTACAAAGAGGCCGTTGAGCATGCCACTGATTGTGCCCGATAAACCAGCGCCAGCATCTGTATTTGTTGTGCTATGTTGGGTATTGGTTGATTCGGTAGCTGACTTGGTTGCCGTACTGGTAGCATTACCCTTTAAACGAATATAATTTCCCACAAAAAAACCGAATAACACCTGTGCTATTGCCGGTATTGTACTCATAATTCCTTCAGGATCAAATACTATACCCTCTCCTTTGTACATATGAACCGCACCTATGATCGCCTTATCGATATCGGTTCCAAACCATCCCTGTAAACTATACGGATCGGCTGGATTGCCCAGCAGGCAAAGCGCCCAATATCCCAGCAATAACAGTGCTGCCGCGTAGAAGGCGCGCGCTCCTTTTAGATAATAGGCTATAAGCGCTGCAAAAAAATAGGTCAGGGCAATTCGTTGTAAGACACCAAAAATCCGCACGCCTCGCTCTACCGATTCGATATTTCCGGCATCGTTTTTGACCCAGTCGATCCAGGTAAATCCTTTAAATATCAATCCTTTTTGAATTTCTCCGCTGCCGTTCGCCCCTGCCGTGGCCACCCATTGCCCGGCCTGCACCACAAAAGGCCACCAGTTTAAAAAAAGTCCGATCAAAAATATGAGGGCCGTGCGCTTGAGTAGCTTTTTCCAGAACTGCGCCGGGGTGCCTTGCTCAAACCGGGGCATCACCATGGCCAGCGCATTTCCCACCGCAAATAAAAAGAAGGGAAACACCAGGTCGGTCGGCGTAAGCCCATGCCAGGGCGCGTGTTTTAGCGGCGCGTAGATGTGCGACCAAGAGCCGGGGTTGTTTACCAAGATCATCAGGCAAACCGTGGCCCCGCGAAAAACATCGAGGGAATAAAGGCGATTGTTCAAGTTCGTTTGGGTTTTGATTGGGAAGATACGAAAGATGGGGATTGGGGCTTGACAGTGAGGCGTTGTGGTGTTACAC
>JBJTFT010000104.1:0-3839 GCA_046093525.1 Sphingomonadales bacterium
CGCTTTCTAAAATCGGCCGTATCGATATTCATCAGCCGACAAAAGTCGAGCGTATCGATCCCTTTTACTTCGGCAGGTGTTACCATCAAATCGTAAATGATGGTATTATTGAGAATAGCTCTCCCCTTTCTATCGTAGATAATACCGCGCTCGGGATAAACCACTTTTGCATAGACCGCATTGTCCATGGCTAGTTGCTTATAGCGACGATCGACCAATTGCAAATAGATCAACTGCAGCACGATCACCGAAAAAGAGATGATGACCGCTAATCGAATTATATTGCTCCGAGACTGGTTATACGCTGCCATTGACGAAATGTTTATCCGCCCACATTGGTTCGGTAGCGCATGTTACGCGGAAACAACAACTCCACGGTAATAATGAGCAGTAAAGAAATAGCGGTCGAAGCGATCAGTTTGATAAAAAAATCACCAAAGCTGCCAAAACTCATCCACTCGAGCAATACCAGCCAGCCATGATGCAGCAAGGTCAAGATCAGCACATAGATAAAATAGGGCGCCCATAGTAACGACTGAGGAGAGGGCTCCCGATAATTAAAGTCCGAGTTATCGCGTGGCATCAATACGGTGATCAAAAAAGGACGCACATATGCGATAAGTACACAAGACGCGGCATGCAAGCCCGGTGACTGTGTAAAATAATCGAGCGTAAGCCCGGTACCGAAAGCGATCAACAGTAACCATCGGGGCGAAACCACAAAAGGCAACCAAAGAATGAACAAGAAATAAAGCGAGGGAGAAATGAACCGATGCAAATGAGGAACCCGGTTCAGCACATAGACCTCGAACAATAGAAAGAGGATAAAACGAATGCTATTTCTTAGTAGTTCGCTCATCGGGGATTACGTTTGGGATCTTCGATACGCTTTCGGGTTTGTTCGTCGAGCTGCGCCTGCTCGCTGTACTGCAGGTTCTCGACCACAAAGACGTATTGCAGGTTATAAAAACGAGCAGCGGGTCTTACTTTCAATAAAAAGAAATTAGTGCCCGGATCGCTGATGATCTCCGCTACCCTACCCACCGGATAACCGGGCGGAAAATTAAAGGAGTATCGACTGGTGACTACTGAGTCGCCCACTTTTACCGGTACACTTTTAGGCAACCCCTTTAGCAATAGCAAACCGGGGTCGACCCCATCCCATTCCAACGTTCCGAAATCACCTGTTTTTTTCAGGGCCACATTTACTTTTTGCCGCACATGCAGCAAACTCATGACCTGCGCAAAGTGCGGGCTCACATTCACCACCACACCCACGGCAGCGCCATCGGAGTTCAGCACCGACATATTTTCCGTAATGCCATGTGTCGCGCCGCGATCGAGTTGAATATAATTTTTCTCGCCACTGGTAGCATTATAAATTACGGCTGCAGGTCTAAAATAATAGCGACGATACTTATTTAGTGTATCCGAAAGCACGGTGTCGCGAACCAACTGACGGCTCGTATCGGTTTCGATATACTGCTGCGAAAGCAAATTGAATAACGAATCGTTGAGCGAGTGCACCCTACGGTTCTCCTCTCCCAATGCAAAGAAATTCTCTACTTTCTTGTAACGCCCGTTTACCTTTCCGGTAAGCTCATTGGCCGTTTGCAGAAACTGCGCCTGGTGAAATTTATTGAAGCTGTACAAGAACCAAAGAGACAGAACCTGTAAGAATAAAAAGGTAAAGAAGGTAAAATAGCGACGAATAAATAAAATAACGTTACGCAACGAAGTACCAGTTTTAAAGCCGCAAATTTATCTCATCACAAAGGGGTAACGGTCGTAGTTCTTAAGTGCGATTCCCGTACCACGCACTACGCTCTTGAGCGGATCATCCGCAATGTGTACGGGCAATTTGATCTTGGCACTTAATCGTTTGTCAAGTCCGCGCAGCAAGGCACCACCTCCGGTAATGTACAGACCACGACGGTAGATGTCGGCGGCCAACTCGGGTGGCGTTTGCTCCAATGCTTTCAAAATAGCTTCCTCGATCTTAAAAACACTTTTATCGAGCGCCTCGGCGATCTCTTGGTAGCTGACCATGATCTGCTTGGGAATACCGGTTACCAGGTCGCGTCCGTTCACCGCAAAATCATCGGGGGGATTATCGATATCCTTCGTGGCGGCACCCACCTGTATCTTGATCTGCTCGGCCGTGCGCTCTCCGATCAATAAAGAGTGATAGCGGCGAAGCGCCTCCATGATATCAGCGGTAAACTCATCGCCTGCAATACGAATCGATTGATCGCAAACGATACCTGCCAGCGCGATCACTGTAATACCGGTAGTACCACCACCAATATCAATGATCATATTACCAACAGGCTCTTCTACGTCGATACCGATACCTAAGGCCGCGGCCATGGGTTCGTGTATCAGATATACTTCTTTGGCACCGGCTTGTTCGGCACTATCACGCACGGCTCTTTTTTCTACTTCGGTAATGGAAGAAGGAATACAGATCATCATCCGCCAACTGGGTGGCAATAGTGGTTTTTTCGGATACACCAATTTGATCAACTCACGGATCATCAACTCGGCCGCATTAAAATCTGCGATCACGCCATCGCGCAACGGACGCACCGTACGAATACTCTCGTGCGTTTTCTCGTGCATCATCAATGCCTTTTTACCGACCGCCAATACTTCTTTTGGATTATTTCGATTGAGCGCAACGATGCTGGGCTCATTGACCACTACTTCATCATTGTGAATGATGAGTGTGTTGGCCGTACCCAGATCGATGGCGATCTCTTGTGTAAACCAGTTGAAAATTCCCATTTCCTAATTCACTTTTGTATAGGGGCAAAGGTGGAGTAAATAATTAACTTCTCAAAGGGAATTCCCCTAGCAAAATTCGTACCCGATATCGGTGCGACAGTATTTGTCTGCATAGTGAATTTGCTGTTGTACCTGTTGCGATAACGCCGCCGCTTCGGCCACCGAGTTGGCAAACGAGGTCACGGCCAGCACCCGGCCGCCACTGGTCACCACCTGCCCCTCGTGCAGCACTGTTCCCATATGAAAGATCAGTGATGCGTGCGGCTGATCCAATCCCGAAATGGGATATCCCTTAGCATATCCGTCGGGATAACCCCCACTGACCGCCACCACCGTGCAAGCCGTCCGGGGATCGATGGGGAGGCTGTTCGGCGACAGCTGTCCTGTCGAGGCCGCATCGAGCAAAGCGACCAGATCGGTGGCCAACCGCGGACTCACCACCTCGGTCTCGGGGTCACCCATCCGGCAATTGTATTCGATCACGTAGGGGTCTCCCGCCACGATCATGAACCCTATAAAAATAAAACCGCAATAAGGAATGCTGTCTTGCTGCAGCCCGTTGATGGTCGGCACCACCACCTGCTGCTCGATCTTATTCCATAAGGCAGCATCCACAAAAGGGACCGGGCTTACCGCCCCCATCCCCCCGGTGTTGGGACCTTTGTCGCCCTCCCCGATCCGTTTATAATCTTTGGCCTCGGGGAGTAGCACATAGTGCGCACCAGCTGTGAGCACAAAGACCGACACTTCGATACCTTTTAAAAATTGCTCGACCACCACTTTTTTTCCGGCCTCTCCAAAACGAGCATCTTGTATCATGGCCTCGAAACCCTGCAGCGCCTCTTGAATGGTCTCGCAGATCAATACTCCTTTGCCGGCCGCCAATCCATCTGCCTTTAAGACGATGGGCAATGGATGTTCCTTTAAATAAGCCACCCCTTCTTCGTAATTGCCAGCCGAAAACTCTTTGTAGCGGGCGGTGGGAATACCGTGCCGCTCCATAAAAGACTTAGCAAAGGCCTTGCTTCCTTCTAGTTGAGCGCCCTCTTTTC
>JBJTFT010000105.1:0-2824 GCA_046093525.1 Sphingomonadales bacterium
AGAGAAACCACCACCACCACAAGAGGAATTGAAAGAAGCCAAGATCGATGTGGTGAACGTAGAAGGTATCAAAGACGAAGGATTGGCTGCCCCTGTAGATATCGATCAGGGTAAGCAGATCGTCGAAGAGAAATTCGACGATAACAAGATCTTCGATAAAGTGGAGATCGAGGCCAGTTTTCCGGGTGGTGACAGCAAATGGCGCCAGTACCTGGAGCGTAATGCGAATGGACAGGTTGCTACCGACAATGGTGCACCTGAAGGAACCTATACGACGGTCGTGCACTTTGTGGTTGATAAAGAGGGGAACATCAGTGATGTGCGCGCTCTTACCAATCATGGATATGGCATGGAAGAAGAGGCCATGCGCGTTATCAAGCGTGGTCCTAAGTGGAACCCTGCCGTTCAAAACGGTCGTCAGGTAAAGGCCTACCGCAAACAGCCCATCACGTTCCGCGTGGAGGGTGAATAAGTCGATATCCTATCATCTTACTAAGTCCCCTTTTACAGGGGACTTTTTTTTTAAGTTAATTTTGCCATTATGAACATATTGCAGGGCTGGGATGATACCATTGTGGCATTGGCCACGCCGCCGGGGGTAGGAGCTATTGGTGTGATACGGTTGAGCGGATCCGCAGCGCTGGCGATCGGCGATCGCTTGTTTCTGTCTAAGAAACTATCGGAGCAACCCTCTCATACCTTACAAGTTGGTGTACTAACGCACCAAGGGCGCGCATTGGACGAAGTAGTCGTTTCGCTCTATAAAAATCCCCGTTCGTATACGGGCGAGGATGTGGTCGAGTTCAGTTGTCACGGATCGCCTTATGTGCTGCAAGAGATCATGGCCGCTTGCCTGGCCTAAGGGGCTCGTTTGGCCCGCCCCGGCGAGTTTACACAGCGTGCTTTTCTGCATGGCAAACTCGACTTGACGCAGGCCGAGGCGGTGGCCGATCTGATCGCCGCCGGTACACGGGCTGCCCAACGCACCGCCTTGCAAGGTCTCACAGGTGGTTTTTCGGCCGAGCTTTCGCTACTGCGCGAACAGCTCGTACAATTTTCTGCCCTGCTCGAACTGGAGCTTGACTTTTCGCAAGAGGATGTGGAATTCGCGGATCGCGAAAAATTAACTACGTTGCTTGGGCAGCTGGAGCGATCGACCGCCACACTGTTACAATCATTCCAATTAGGTAATGCCATTCGTAATGGGGTATCGGTCGCTATTATAGGTAAGCCCAATGCCGGAAAATCTACCTTGCTCAATAGTTTGCTCAACGAGAATCGCGCCTTGGTGAGTGATATTCCCGGCACGACCCGCGATACCATCGAAGAAGTGCTCAATATCGACGGCATCTTATTTCGGCTTATCGATACAGCAGGACTGCGCGAGCATACTACCGATATAATCGAGTCGGCCGGTATGGAGCGTAGTCTCGAAAAAATGCGTTCGGCCGATCTCGTACTCTATGTTTTTGATTGTACAGAACCGCTCGAAGATGTCATCGCTTGGCAACAACAAGCCATGGCCAGTGGATTGAATTTTATATTGGTGGCTAACAAGAGCGATCTTACGCATTCTTCATCTATGTTTTTGCAACAGGCCGGCTTGGAGAAGGCAGTGTTTATTGCCGCTAAGACCCGTCAAGACTTGCAACGCTTGACAGAGGCCATGGTGGCCCATGTTTTGACCGGTGCGCTTGATGCGGAGCATACCATCGTGACCAATGCTCGTCATTTTCAGGCTTTGCAAGAAGTGCATAAAGCGCTGCTCGATGCACAGCGAGGCTTGGTGCAGTCACTTCCGGGCGACTTGCTGGCGCTCGAGGTGCGTCGATGTCTGCATTATCTCGGAGAAATTACCGGAGAGATCACCAACGAAGACCAGCTCGATTTTATTTTTAGTAAGTTTTGTATCGGAAAGTAGTGAACCGCGTAGCAGAAAAAAAATATATGTCACAACTTAACCCCGCCATTTGGGGGTTAGTTGCGTTTTGGGCTTTTGTAGAATCTTTCTTAGGTGGGATCCTTCATGCCCTGCAGGTGCCTCTTCGCGGTATTGTTCTGGCTGGGGCGGCAACAGCTTGCCTAACTACCATTGCAGCGGTAACAAGAGGATATCTCGACAAAAGACCGATCCGCACCTTTTCGGTAGATCTGCTCAATGCTACGTTGGCCGTAATGGCCGTAAAGTTGATCTTGAGTCCACAGTCTCCACTCACCGCCTATGTTGCCATGCTGTTTCAGGGAGTTGTGGCCTATTTACTTTTTGGGTGGATATCATCTTTTCGGTTGGCCGCGATCGTTTTTTCCGTGTTGGCATTGGTCGAGACGGCCCTACAAAAGGTACTGGTGCTTTATTTGTTCTTTGGTGCAGATTTTTGGTCTACCGTTGCCGACTGGGTCAATGAACTGCATCGGCAATTTGGTTTTTTGCCCTTAGGCCTTCGGGGAATCGTTACCGCCTACCTGCTGCTCTATGTTGCGGCAGGACTAGCGATCGGCTACTGGTTTGGCCATTGGCCCGATCGTATAAAAAAGAAAAAGGCTTCATTACTTTCAGCCTATCAGCAAGAGATGCGTACTGCGCAGGCCGTAGGGTCCACTCCGAGGTATACGCGTATCAGCTATTGGCTTTTTCTTGTTCTGGTTGTTTTTATAGTCAGTCTTTATGTCTTGCCTTATTCGTTATTGATGGCCACCCTGGTTCGTGTTATTATTTTTAGTTTATAGGTATATTTGTTAAGACCCCCATTGCTGCGGTGGCTAAGCCGACTGTGGACTAACAAAATCCATAAAAGTGTTACACTACAACTTATTGACTCGATGA